>JBCKHR010000054.1:0-2172 GCA_038905755.1 Candidatus Planktophila sp. | reverse complement strand
ACCAGCAGGCCGGCTTTTCGCTTTTGTATTGAAGTAAATAAACCAACCGTATAGCGCGCTAATAATTAAGAATGGCGCTGCACTTGCCAGGGAGGCGATGAAATCAATTCCAACGCGTGAGAGTTTGAAACCATCGAGCACAGCTATCGAAAATAGAACTGAGACTGCAAAAGCTAGCGGTGGCGTGACCACGCTGACGTAGATAGTTCCTTTTCGACCAAAACGGATTCCACCGTACAACGCAGTGCAAATTACAGAACCGGTGACGAAACCGACACCTCCGCGCAGCCAACTCTCTACCAAGGTGACGAAAGAAATGGCGAGAGATTGGAGCAGAACGACGCCTTCTCGCTTAAGTCCTGGTCCTTGGATAGCCACCTTTAATTTTCCTCTTCTACTACTTCTTGCGCATCAATGTACTCTCCATCGATTTCAACTGTGTTATCGCTATTAAACTCTCGAACGCTTCCGGGCGCTTGTGGGTATTCAAGGGCTAATTTATCTTTATCACCCAATACGCCTAAATTATGAATCCTGCGCGCTGGACTTAGCACAGTCTTCTCCGCTGTCGGAATGAGATCTTCGTAAGCTTTCGATGTTGATGAAATCGCTTTACCCACCGCGATAATTTTAGTATGGAGTAGCGTGATGTTCTTTAAGAATGTGCTCGCCACCTTTTGAATCTCATCGGCGTTTACGGCTAATTTATTTCGAGTAAAGATGTAACCGATGGTGCGAAGCAAGGCCATCATCGAAGTAGGAGTTGCAATGGTTACGCCAACTTTAAAAGCTTTCTCAAGGAAATCTTTATCACTGCGCAAAGCCTCACTTAGCAACGTTTCAAAAGGAACGAATAGGATCACAAAATCAGGAGAGTTCTGGGATTTGTGGTATCCGCGCTTTGCTAGCGCTTCGACATGTTTCATCAAATCTTTACTGTGTTGAGCTAAGAACGCGTTTCGTTCGCTTTGAACTTCCGTTCCAAAAGCTTCCAGGAAGCGATCGAAAGGAAATTTGGAGTCAATAAATATCGTGCTTCCGCCGGGCATGGCCACAGTGATATCTGGAATGCCGGATGAATCGGCATCGGCGGTAGATTTTTGTCGAGAGTATTCGTGGCCTTCGCGAAGTCCAGCTGATTGCAACAAGAGTTCGAGTTGAGCTTCACCGAATTTTCCGCGGGTCTGGCTATTTGAGAGTGCGCTCGCAATCTTCTTCGTTTCATCGAAGATTGATTCACTTGCACGGCGCATCTCATTAATCGTTGTTTCAAGTTTCGCTTCCGCTTGCGTGCGAGCGCGATTAGCATCGTTGCTCTGCTGACTTAACTTTTGAACTGACTCTTTCATCGCAACAAATTCAGCATTGACTTTGATGGCGTTCTCGGTTTTTCCGCGTTCGGCTTCGAGTTGGAGCTTGTAATCAGCGAGCAGTGCAGCCGGTGCGCCCTTTTTCAGTGAGGAAATGAGTAAGCCAAAGCCTAAACCGATGAAAAGACCAATGAGTAAGGTCACTACTTGAGCGGACATAGCGCTATCGTGGCAGGAAGGGGTGACAATTCCGCGTAGGCTCTACTCCTCGTGAGCCTCTCAATTGGAATCGTCGGTCTGCCAAATGTGGGGAAGTCGACCCTTTTTAATGCCCTCACTAAAAATAACGTTTTAGCCGCTAACTACCCCTTTGCCACGATCGAACCCAATATCGGAGTGGTCGGAGTTCCGGACGCGCGCTTGGCTAAATTAGCCGCTATTTATAGCTCAGCGAAGATTCTCCCCGCCACCGTCTCCTTCGTTGATATTGCTGGCATCGTTAAAGGGGCGTCCGTTGGCGCTGGACTTGGAAATAAGTTCTTGGCGACTATCCGTGAATGCGATGCAATCTGTCAAGTAATTCGAGTTTTTAGCGATGGGGATGTGGTCCATGTCGATGGCCGGATAGATCCAGCTAGCGATTTGGAGACTATCAACACAGAGCTAGCGCTGGCAGATTTACAAACGCTTGAAAAAGCTTTGCCGCGAATTGAGAAAGAGGCGCGGGTAAATCGAGAACGCCAATCAGTACTCGATGCGCTCAAAGCTGCCCAAGCACATTTACAGAGCGGAAAACCACTTTCCAGCTCCAATATCGATCTACCTGAATTAGCCGAACTCCATTTATTAACGGCGAAACCTT
>JBCKHR010000053.1:0-2287 GCA_038905755.1 Candidatus Planktophila sp. | reverse complement strand
AGAGAATCAGCGGCAAGCCAATAATTATTCCAAGCGTCATCGGCTCAGAGAGAATTACTACCCCCAACACAATTGCGATTGCGGTATTGATATAGGTAACAAGAGATCCGCGTGCTTGTCCAATATCTTTAACAAGGGCAAAATAAAGCGGGAAAGCTAGTGCGGTACTAAAAACACCAAGACCAATCAGCGCCAAAGTTGCGTTTAAGGGAATCGCATGAGTTGGCCATTGCACGATTGAGATTGGTAAATAGAAGAAGAAAGTAAATGCCATGGCAACGGCGTTAATTGCTACCCCAGAGACGTCGGGCAGAGCTCGAGTAATCATGATAACCGCATAGGCGTAAAGCATTGATGCAAGTAGAACCATTGCGATTGCCAGGGGATTGGAGCTACCAGAAATACTTTCAAAGCCAACAACTGCAATAACGCCAATGAAGCCCACGACTAAACCGATAAGGCGTTTGTGGTGCCAAACCGAGCGATCACCAAAAAACGAAGTAAGTACAGTTGCCCAAATCGGAACCGTGGCAACTAATAGCGCAGTCAGCCCTGATGGAATCTCTTGTGATGCAGTAGTGATGAGAATCCATGGTCCGACCATCTCAAGGAAGGCGTATGGAATTACATATTTGATGCCACGCAACGCTGACTTTAAAGATTTCTCGCGCATGGCTAAAGGAATTAATATGGCGGCACCAATTAGCGTCCTTCCGCAAACTATTACCGCCGGAGAAAACCCATCAACGGCAACTTTCATGAATAGGTATGGAACACCCCACAAGAGACCAATCAAACCAAAGAGAGCCCAGTTACGTTTTGACATCTAGGTAGTGATGATGAATTTCGATTAAAGCGCAAGGACTTTGCGATAGAGAGCGATGGTAGCTTTTGCAATCGTTGCCCAGCCGAACTCGGCGCTGGCGCGAGTCCGCCCAGCTTGGCCATATTTACTTAATAAATCAGGCTCTGCCATCAATCTACTAATTGCCTCTGCTAAGTCACTTTCAAATTTGGTATGGTCATCGCAATAGTCAATTAATTCACCAGTTTCGCCATCGCAAACAACCTCTGGAATTCCACCAACCCGTGAGGCTAAGACGGCCGTTTCGCAACCCATTGCTTCTAAGTTCACAATTCCGAGCGGCTCATACAGTGATGGACAGATAAAGAGATCAGAGGCGGTGAGTACCGCAGTTAATTCTGCGTGCGGCAATATATCTCTAATCCACCATACATTTGAGCGAGTACTTTGCAGGCCGGCTATTAGCGCAGCTACTTCATTTCCGATTCCTGCTTCGTCTGGACTTCCTGCCGCTACCACAAGACCATATTTGGAAGGCACGTTTTGCCAAGCACGCAATAAATGAGTGAGGCCTTTCTGCCGAGTTATGCGCCCTACGAAAAGAGCATAGTTACCGGTGACACCGTATTTTTGCAGAACACTTAAATCGTAGTTAGGTGCAAACTTCTCGACATCAACACCATTTCTAATAGTGACAATCTTGCTTGGATCCACGTTGGGATATGCAGTTAAGACATCTGCCATCATGGCATCACTTACCGCGATGATTGCATCGGCGCTTTCGTATGCAGTTTTCTCTGCCCAAGATGAAATTCGATATCCGCCTCCGAGTTGTTCGGCTTTCCACGGGCGAAACGGTTCGAGCGAATGCGCACTCACGATGTGGGGGATTGCAAATTGAAGCGATGCTATGTGTCCAGCCATATTCGCATACCAAGTATGCGAGTGAACTAAATCTACGTCAGCTAAATGTGATGCTATTTCTAAATCCGTAACCAGGGCTTGCAAAGTTGGATTAGCGTGCGCGAATTGTGTCGGGGTTGAATATCCAAAGGCATCTTCGCGTTCACCGCCGAAGCAATGAACATCAACGCAGATGCCATTAGCTGCGCGAAGTGCTTGCGTTAGTTGGTAAACATGGACGCCAGCTCCGCCATAGATTGCAGGTGGCCACTCTTTTGTGACGATTCCAACTTTAATCACTTTCATACCTTTTTAATACCTAGTCTCTATGAGAGTCAAAGGGTATCCTTAACCCATGCCCAGATATGAATTGCCGCTAGGCATTGTCTTGGCCGGTGGCGAAGGCAAGCGATTAGCGCCACTCACCGCGGATCGAGCAAAACCTGCAGTTCCTTTCGGCGGCTCATATCGGCTGATAGATTTTGTTCTCTCCAATTTAGTTAATGCCCATATGCGAAAGATCGCGGTCTTAACTCAATACAAATCGCATTCACTTGACCGACACATCACAACCACGTG
>JBCKHR010000052.1:0-2483 GCA_038905755.1 Candidatus Planktophila sp. | reverse complement strand
CTTCAGCGCTACCAGATGGGTCATCGACTTCAAGGTTTGGAACTTCAATTCCTTCAACTTTGGCTGCGCGAGTGCGCACCATAAAGTCATGGTTGTCCGGTTCATAAGAGATTTCACCAGTCTGGTCGGCTTTTTCGATTCCACCAATGCGGTGTTCAATTCCAGCAGTGCCAGGAATTGCCCATGGTCGTGCCAAAGTTTTCGGATCTCTCAAGTACGGCAAGAAGTTCTCTTGGCTCTTGGCAAACTCTACGCTTAAATCCGGAAGAGTTGAGACATTTGGAATTCGCCATGGTTCTGAACCATTTGCGATATACCCATCAGATAAAACAAAAACTGGAACACGATATGTAGTCGCAATTCTCGCCGCCTCCATTGCAATCTCAAAGCAATTACTTGGGGTAGAAGTTGCTAACACAACTGCAGGTGATTCACCGTTGCGACCGAACATCACTTGCAAAAGATCAGCCTGTTCAGTTTTAGTTGGCAATCCAGTTGATGGGCCACCGCGTTGCACATCTATAACTATCAGCGGCAGCTCCAGCGCTACGGCTAAGCCAACCATCTCGCTTTTAAGCGCAATTCCTGGGCCTGAAGTCGCGGTTACACCGAGCGCCCCGCCGTATGAAGCGCCCAGGGCTGCACCAACTGCTGCAATCTCATCTTCGGCTTGAAAAGTAATAATATTAAATTTCTTCTGCTTTGAAAGCTCGTGCAAAATATCTGAAGCTGGAGTGATTGGATATGAACCTAAGAATAATTGCAAACCGCTTTTTTCAGCAGCTGCGATAAGTCCATAAGCCAGCGCAGTATTTCCGCTGATGTTTCGATATTTTCCGGGCGCCATTTGCGCCGGTAAAACTTCATATGAAGTGGAGAAATCTTCCGTGGTTTCTCCGTAGTTCCAACCGCTTTGGTATGCCAAAAGATTTGCTGCCAAAATATCGGGCTTCTTTCCAAATTTCGTTTTTAAGAAATTAATTGTCGCTTCAGTTGGACGGTGGTACATCCACGTCAAAATTCCGAGAGCAAACATATTCTTAGCGCGCTCGGCATCTTTGCGACCTAGATTTAATTCGGCTAGCGCCGCAATGGTCATTGAAGTTAAGGCAACGCCATGAACTTTATAACTATCTAAAGAACCATCTTCAAGGGGGTTACTTTCATAACCAACTTTCGTCAGATTTCGATTTGTAAACTTATCTTTATCTACAATGATGGTCGCGCCACGCGGCATATCTTTTATATTGGCTTTGAGCGCTGCTGGATTCATGGCAACTAAAACATCAGGGGCATCACCTGCAGTACGGATCTTGTGGCTAGCAAAGTGCAATTGGAAAGATGAGACTCCAGCCAGCGTGCCTTGCGGCGCACGAATTTCGGCTGGATAGTTCGGCAGCGTTGCTAAATCATTGCCGAGACTTGCAGTATCCATGGTGAAGCGATCACCCGTGAGTTGCATACCATCACCGCTATCTCCAGCGAATCGGATTACAACGGAATCGAGGGTGATGACGGGTTTTGGCACGATTAAGTCTTGCTCACTTTTAGCTCTCTTACTACTCTTTCGTGCCATCTCTTTGGTCACAGGGGAGAGTTAGCTCTGGATTACTCGTGAAATCAGGCTTGCTCCAGGCCGATATGCGAGGAATTCATAGCGTGGGGCGTTGAGAATTACTATATCGGCGCGTGAACCTATTGCCAGATTGCCAATATCGCTTCGACGTAAAGCGCGCGCGCCACCACTGGTGGCTGCATAGAGGGCTTGCGCCGGAGTGAAAAACATTTCACGGACTGCGGTTGTGATAATCCACGGCATGGATGAAATAAAAGAAGTGCCGGGGTTGCAATCAGTTGCTAGCGCAACACTCACGCCAGCTTTATAGAAACGGCGTGCATCAGGGTACGGGGAGCGAGTAGAAAACTCGGCACCTGGTAAAAGTGTGGCAACAGTTGATGAGTTAGCTAAAAGTTGTAATTGAGAATCAGTTGTATATGTACAGTGATCAACCGAGGCACAATTTAACTCAACCGCTAATTCAATTCCGCCAGAATCGCCAAATTGATTGCCATGTAAACGTGGTTGTAAACCTTTAGCAATCCCAGCTTCGAGAATTGTTCGAGCTTCTTCCTTGGTGAACGCGCCTTTGTCGCAGAAAACATCAATCCATTTCGCATATGGCGCGCATGCATCAAGCATGTTCTCAGAAACTAATTTCACGTACCCTGCGCGGTCGTTGGCATATTCAGCAGGGATCACATGTGCACCAAGAAAAGTTGTCTCAGTAGTAAATTCGCGGGCTATTTTCAATAGCCGCGCTTCGGTGTCGATATCTAAACCGTACCCACTTTTGACTTCGTAAGTCGTGATGCCTGAAGCTTTAAACTCACTCACTATTTTTGAAAGATTATTACGGAGTTCGCCATCACTGGCATCTCGTGTGGCGCTAATAGTTGTAGCAATTCCACCAGTTGCATATTTT
>JBCKHR010000051.1:0-2764 GCA_038905755.1 Candidatus Planktophila sp. | reverse complement strand
ATCTAAATCGCGTTCGCCAACAAGTTATTCAACTCCTCTCTGGGTACCAAGGCAAGGAAGTAGTAACTACGGGTGGGCCTGCCGAAGGAATTCCTTCCACTTCACTAATTCTTGATCAATTTGGTCGCAACCTCACGCAAGCGGCGCGCGAAGGCAAACTTGATCCAGTTATTGGCCGCGAACCTGAAATTGAACGCGTAATGCAAATTCTTTCACGTCGCACAAAAAATAATCCAGTATTAATTGGCGAGCCTGGCGTAGGTAAAACTGCTGTTGTCGAAGGCTTAGCGCAAGCAATTGTGCGCCAATCACCATAAGCCTGATAACTCTCAATCATTGCAAATTCTGGCGAGTGCGATGAATCGGCGCCTTCATTTCGGAAATTGCGATTAATTTCAAATACGCGTTCGATTCCACCAACTACGCAGCGCTTAAGAAATAACTCTGGTGCAATTCGTAAGAACAAATCCATATCGTAAGCGTTGCTGAAAGTCTTAAAAGGACGAGCTACTGCGCCACCATGCATTACTTGCAGCATCGGAGTCTCAACTTCTATGAAGTTCTCATTATGAAAAGTTTCACGCAATGAACGCATCACTGCCGGGCGCAAACGTGCATTTGAGCGCGCTTCTGAACGAACAATCAAATCAACATATCGCATCCGTACGCGAGTTTCTTCAGACATTGGCTTGTGATCATTTGGCAATGGGCGTAAAGATTTCGCAGCGATTTGCCAACTTTGGGCAAGAATTGAAAGTTCACCGCGTTTGGATGAAATAATTTCGCCAGTAATGCTAACAATGTCACCTAGATCAATATCGCTTTTCCAAGAGGCAAGACTCTCTTCGCCGACTTTGTCTAACGAGAGCATCGCCTGCAGTTCAGTGCCATCACCTTCGCGCAAAGTAGCAAAACAAAGTTTGCCGCTGTCTCGTTTAAAAATAATGCGACCAGTCAAACTTTGAACATCGCCAGTAGTCGAATCAACTCCAAGATTTGGGTACTTCTCGCGCATAGCTTTCAAAGAAGCAGTACGTAGAACGGTTACTGGATATGGCTCAATATTGCGTTCAATGAGCCCAGCGCGTTTTTCACGTCTAATACGCAATTGCTCTGGCAAGTCTTCTTCACTTGGCGCGCGCTCTCTGCTCATAATGGAGGGAGTCTACCTACTCAAGCATTTCGTTCGTGAATCAAACGCAAGCCAATGAGCGTCAAATGTGGCTCGTGGTAGTCAATCGTTTCCGAAACTCCAATTATCAGCGTGGCAAGACCCCCCGTCGCTATGACTTTTGGTTCTTCTCCAAATTCTTTGACTAACTCTGCAGAAATGCGATCAACTAAACCATCCACTTGGCCTGCAAAACCGTAAATTGTTCCAGATTGGAGAGCTTCAACTGTATTTTTTCCAATGACGTTCTTCGGGCGCACTAGCTCTATTTTTCGTAATTGGGCGGCGCGCGCAGCTAGTGCATCAACCGAAATTTCAATTCCGGGCGCTATAGCTCCGCCTAGGAATTCACCCTTTGGTGAAACAACATCTAAATTTGTAGAAGTTCCAAAGTCAACAACGATTGCAGGGCCGCCATACAAAGTATGTGCGGCAAGAGTATTTACGATTCTGTCTGCGCCAATTTCTTTTGGGTTATCTACTAAAAGTGGCACTCCGGTTTTGATGCCAGGTTCGACGATTGTCACTCGCACTGTTTGAAAATATTCATCAATCATTGTTCGCAGTTCGCGCAAAGTTGCCGGAACCGTTGAACATATTGCTAACCCCGTTAACGAATAATTTTCAACTAATGCACGATACTGCAACCAAAGTTCATCCGCTGTGTTCCGTGGATCTGTCTTGACTCGCCAAGAACGCACCAAGCCATCTCCGTCAAATATTCCTAGCACGGTATTAGTGTTTCCGACGTCGACTGTTAGCAACATGGTTTACTCCACTCTCATATCTAGTCCAATATCAAGGCTAGGTGCCGAATGCGTTAGCGCTCCTACTGCTAAGTAATCGACTCCAGTTAGCGCGTAAGTTCGCGCGTTCTCAATGGAAAGCCCACCGGAAGCTTCGAGTTTTACTTTCCCGTCAACCAGGCAAACAGCCTGGGCACACTGTTCTGGGCTCATATTGTCGAGTAAGACTAGATCGGGTGCTAACGGCAAGATCTCAATTAATTGCGCGATCGAATCAACTTCAATTTCAATCTGAACGCCAGGATACTTCTCCAAAACTTTAGCAAAAGCTGCACTTACGCTTCCGGCGGCGACAATGTGGTTGTCTTTAATGAGTGCAGCATCGCTTAAACCCATTCGATGATTACTCCCGCCGCCCATGCGCACTGCGTATTTTTCCAGTTGACGCATCCCTGGTGTTGTTTTGCGGGTATCTCGAATTTTTGTTTTGGTTCCTTCTACTGCATTTACCCAAGCTCTAGTAAGTGTTGCGATTCCACTTAAATGACCTAAGAAATTGAGCGCAGTTCGCTCAGCGAGCAACAACGCGCGAGTGTTACCTTTTGCACTCATTAGAACTGTTCCTGCTTCGACCCAACTTCCATCAGTGACAAAAACTTCCATCTCGTTGATTCCAACTTCTTGCAATACTGCGCATGCCATATCAATGCCTGCAACGACCCCAGCTTTTCTCGCAACGAAATCTGCAGTGGCTTTTTCGTTACCAGTAAGCGTTGCGCGCGAAGTGATGTCTTCTCCACCATTGAGATCTTCAGCAAGGGCACGTTTAATAAGTTCGCGGTCAATC
>JBCKHR010000050.1:0-3111 GCA_038905755.1 Candidatus Planktophila sp. | reverse complement strand
GAGAATCCGCAACGCCCGTTTGGTCTGCCATGGGTCTACATCGACCGGCCGAATTTAATAAGGGGCACGTGCCCGCATTTATGACTGGCGCAGCGCCGAAAGAGTGGCTCTGTGTTTATCCATTTGTGCGATCCTACGATTGGTATTTACTCCCCGAAGAGGAGCGCCGAAGCATGCTTATTGAACACGGTAGTATGGGTCGAGGTTATTCGGGAATTATCAGTAATACGGTTTCCTCGTTTGCTTTGGGCGACTACGAGTGGTTGCTGGCGCTAGAATCCGATGAACTTCATGAGATTGTTGACATGATGCGCCATTTGCGATCATCACAGGCGAGAAAACATGTTCGAGTTGAGGTTCCTTTTTATACCGGCCACCGGATTAATCCCAAGGAATTAGCGGCGCTATTCTCGTGACTTACCAAGCCATCCTTTTAACCTCTTTCGGTGGCCCAGAATCCCCAGCAGAGGTTATGCCCTTCCTAGAACGGATAACCGCGGGGCGGGGTGTCCCCCCCGAACGGTTAGCAGAGGTCTCTCGTCATTATTTCGCTTTATCTGGAGTCAGCCCAATAAATGCCCAAAATCGGACCTTACGAAGTGAGATCCAGAGCTCTTTGGCAGAACGCGGGATTGAATTACCTGTTTATTTAGGCAATCGAAATTCACCTCCTTTCTACAGTGAAGTCCTAACGCAAATATATGAGGATGGGCATCGAAAGATTTTGTCACTGGTTACCAGCGCCTACTCGTCTTACTCTGGTTGCCGCCAATATCGGGAAAATCTTGCCCAAGCGCTGATCGAAAGTGAGCTAAGTGGCAAGTTGGAAATTCATAAAATTAGACATTATTTCGATCACCCTGGATTTATTGAGCCATTCAGTCATGGCTTAGCATCGGCGATTGGCGAGCTGCTCTCCGAAGGATTTTTGACGAGCGAAATAGAGATCTTCTTTACTGCTCACTCCATTCCAACCTCAATGGCCCAATCATCAGGTCCGCCGAGCCGCCGTTTGGAATTTACTAATGGAGCTTACGTAGCTCAACACAATACTGCTGCCACAGCTGTGATGGAGAGCGTGCGCAAGACTTTAGAGCGCGTGTTACCTACTTGGTCACTGGCCTATCAATCACGAAGTGGGTCACCGACCACGCCATGGTTGGAACCTGATATTGGTTATGCCATTGGACTCGTCGCTGGGCACGGTAAGAAGGCTATTGTGGTTGTGCCTATTGGCTTCATAAGTGATCATGTAGAAGTTATCTGGGATCTGGATCATGAAGCGAAAGAAATCGCCAAAAACCATGGACTTAGATTCATAAGGGTTTCAACCCCAGGGATTGCCAAGAGCTTCATTGAGGCAATCGTGGACTTGGTCGCGGAGAGATTGACAGGAGCAGAAAAGAAAGCCATCTCAGCACTAGGTCCATGGTCTGACTTCTGCCCAAAAGGGTGCTGTCCCAATGCAAGGCAAGAGCTTCCCACCATCGCCGAGGGTTAGCCACGACAATCCCGCTCTTTAAGGACTACGGGCGACCCATTGTCTTAAATATCTCATCGAAGAATTGAGCAAAGCGTAGGGATTCACTAAGAGGCATTAAATACGCATCCCCGCCACGAATTTTCTGTGCAAATGAATCAGCCATTAATTGGTATGGATCACATTGTGCAAAGTTTTCAATCGACTTTACGCCATTGATTTCAATTTCAATCGCACTTGCTCTGTTATGCGAGTTGAAAGCATCATTTCCGGGCATTGAAATTTTGCCTTTACTGCCAATAACTTCAAAATAAAGAGTGTTAGGCGTATTCATCGAAGTAAGCGTTACCGCTTTAGCAGATCCAATTTGAAATGAAGTTTCAACGCTCTCATCACAACCACCTGGGTGCCACTTAACTTTGGTAGTTATATTAGACGTTGGCGCAAAATCCATAAGCCACAACGGTGCTGCAACTGAATATGGACCAAGGTCATATAAACCTCCCCCACCTAATTCGTAAACTGTCCGTATATTTGCGGGATCTAAACCGTCGTAGGTAAATCCACTGCGAATGGATATAACATCACCGATGGCACCTGATGAAACTAATTTCTTAAATGCAATAGTGCGCGGATGCCAGCGATTCCAACTGGCTTCCATAAATAATTTACCAGTTGATTTAGAAACTTCTATCGCATCTTGAACTTCTTGGGCGCTCATGGCAAGTGGTTTTTCACACAAGACGTGTTTACCCGCTTGCATTGCCTTAATAGACCATGGAATATGAAGTGAATTTGGTAGCGAGATATATACCGCTTCAACGCCTGGATCGGCAATTAAATCGGCGTAATCGCTATAAACCTTTCCAGTTGGTGAAAGTGATTTTGCTCGATCAATATCAGTGCCTGCAACAGCATAAATCTCACCGAATTTAGAATTTAAAAGCGCTGGATAGAGCGCTTTTTTTGCAATATTTCCAGCACCAATAAATCCCCAACGCATCTTCTCCATTTGGCGAACATACTACCTACTTATATTTCCAGTTTAATTCTTTATGGCGCGTGACACATAGAAGAATAACGCTAACCAAATTACGAAGCCATTACAATCGAATCAACCACTCATATGAGAACGGCGCTGCTCTCGGTTTAGTTGATAGGTGTCTTCTGCCTATCCGTAAGCCCTGGTGTAGGAATTGCTTGGTGCCCCCGGTGGGGGTCGAACCCACACTTGGAGGATTTTAAGTCCTCTGCCTCTGCCATTGGGCTACAGGGGCGCAATGAAGTGGTAACTCTACCTGATAGAAATTTAACTTTTTCTTCATGCCAACGTTTTAAGGTGGGACGAAAACCTCTGAATTTTGCTACTGCAACGCTTATTCTTAGCTATGGAGAGAGAGCGTGAATTACATATGCATAGTTATAGTGAAGATAGGTCTGTCTTGGACCTTGTCGGTCGCGAACCCGATTCAACTTTGAATTATGGTCAATTACCAGACCAAGTAATTGATATCTACTCTGGGAAAGAGACGGGGTTACCGTTAATAGTTTTAATCCATGGTGGTTACTGGCGAAATGAATTTGATCGAAAGCATTTGCGTCCATTTGCAGCTGCGTTGGCTGAAACTGGT
>JBCKHR010000049.1:0-3111 GCA_038905755.1 Candidatus Planktophila sp. | reverse complement strand
GCCATAACGCTGGGATTTTTTTCTCGACCCCAGCAATTGGTTTAATAAGCATTGAAATACCAGCAAAAATTAAAACTAGCGAAAAGCCTGTTGTAATCACGTAATCAGAGAGTCGATGAGAGATCCATGACCCACCGATATTGGTGATAAGTCCAAGAGCCCAGATTGTTAGCGCTTCTTTGATCAAGACTTCTCTGTTTTTCAATTTTGGAATAACCCCAGCAATGGCAGCGCTGGATACAACTGCTAGCGCTGCTGTTGTTGCTAATTGAGGAGTGAAATTAAAAATGAATATCAAAATGGGCACGGAGAGCATCGCCCCACCTGCCCCAACAAACCCTAGTACGCCACCAATAAAAGTTCCGGCAAGGAGGGCGCTGAGTATTTCCATCTCTTGACTAATGAATTAAAAGTTAAAGAAAGAACCGGTAACGCTTGGACCAAAATCGACACCCTTTGCAATGAGAACAAAGAGAATAAGTGCGGCTCCAGCTAAGGATAAATCCTTGAAGAATCCAATTGATTCGGTCTGCTTAGCGCTAGCGTCGCTTTCCTTCCAGAAAGCATGCATAATAAAAGCGGTAGGGATTAGGAATATTGCAATTAGTAGTGCGCCAAGGTCAGCATAAATACCAAGGGCGATGTAAAGACCGCCAATTAGGATCATTAGACCTGTAAGAACAACAGTAAGTTTTGCTGCTGGGACTTTCTTGAACTTGGCATATCCTGCCATAGCCTCGAGTTTTGTTAGATGCATGATGCCTGAACTGATGAAAATTAGAGCGAAGAGAATGCGACCGATAATCAGTACTGCGTCCATGAAACTCCTTTAATAATCCGATGTAACTTACGAGGCTTCAGTTTAGGTGAAGTTAGTTGAAAGCATGGGATTTACGCGCTGGTAAGAGAAGTTGGAGCTCAAAACAAAGTAGCCTGCCAGTATGAGTGAAGCGGCTCGTCCACCCACAATTCTCCATGTAGATATGGATGCATTTTTTGCTTCAGTTTCCATTCGCGATAATCCGGAGCTACGCAATAAAGCGGTGGTAGTTGGCGCAGGCGCGCGCGGAGTAGTGCTCTCGGCGAATTACGAAGCGCGCAAATTTGGGATTAGAGCTGCGATGCCCATAGGTCGTGCGCGACGAATGGCCCCACATGCAATATTTATCCCACCCGATCACAGTAGATATTCCGAAGTATCTGGGGCGATTATGGAAATTTTTCATTCATTTACACCGCTCGTTGAACCAATCTCATTGGATGAAGCTTTTCTTGATGTGAGCGGGGCACGGCGATTAATCGGAACAGGTCGCCAGATTGCTAGCGCAATTCGTGCCAAAGTTGAAGCACAAGAAGGAATTACATGTTCGGTCGGAATTGCTCCATCTAAATTTATTGCAAAACTTGCATCCAGTCATTGCAAACCAAATGGAGTTCTTGAAATTCCGGCGGATCGCATTTTAACTTTTCTACACCCGTTACCTGTTTCTGCAATTTGGGGAGTAGGGCCAAAAACGGCAGAAATTTTAGAGCGCCTTGGGTTACGCACCGTTGCAGATATTGCACATTTACCACGGACAACTTTAATTCGAGCGCTAGGTGAAGCCAGCGGTGCTTCGCTCTACGAACTTGCTTGGGGACGCGACTATCGAGATGTCACACCGGAGGAGCCAGAGAAAAGCATTAGCGCTGCAGAAACTTTCCCATTTGATTTAGATAGCCCAGAAGAAATACTTAAAGAGTTCTTACGTTTAACCGAACGCGCAACAAACCGATTACGCGAGCAGGGGTTATTTGCAAAAACTATTTCGATAAAAGTTCGCTTCGCTGATTTCTCAACGATTAATCGTTCAAAAACGCTACCTTTGCCAATCGATAGCACGCACGAGACGTATGAAGTTGTGAAAGGGCTCTACCTTGCCTTACAAATCCAGCGTGCGCGGCTTCGCTTGGTTGGCGTCTGCCTTGAAAATTTGAGGCGAGAAGCTCCTGCACAGATGGTTTTGGGTGCCCGAGAGCGAGGTTGGCGCGAAGCTGAGAGCGCAATCGATCGAGCTAAAGTCCGCTTTGGCAAATCCAGCGTGCGCCCAGCGCGTCTGATAAGAGCTAAAGAAGAGAAGGAGTAGCGATGAAGAAAAAGATGTTCTATTGTTAGCACATGCCACTATCCGATCATGAAAAACGCCTTCTTGAAGAGATGGAAGCTGCCCTTTTAACTGAAGATCCAGGCTTAGTTTTAACGCTAACCGGTGAGGGCCTACATCCGAACCGCACTCGCGTACTAACTGGAGTTGGAGTTCTTTTTGCTGGTATCGCCGTTCTCTTTGGTGGCTTAATTAGCCAAACGCCAATAATCGGTGTCTTTGGATTTCTCATTGCCCTAACTGGCGCAATTATTGGCATTACCGCCATCTCGCACCGAGGGCGCGGTGGAGGTGAGAGTGTGCGTCTTCGCAAGAAGAGAAATTTGAACGCCAAACTTGAAGAACGTTGGGATCGGCGCAATAACGATCCTCAGTCTTAAATTCCTCCAGCAAATCAGCCGAACTTAGTAAGCATCAAACTCATCGATTCTGAGCGTGAATTCAATTCATACCAAACTCATACCAATAACGGAGTGGATTTCAACGACCCACTGCGATAGTGACAGCAAGTCTGGAACTACCCGTAGATCGATTGCAGCATCTGGAATTCTAAGGCGAAATTCCGCTACACCCAACCCCATTGGTTGCGCACTTGCATAGAGGGTGACGACAGGATCCGGCTTATAGGGCGACTCTTCTCTCTTTTAAGTGGACTTGAGTTAAAACTGCGCTTACTTTCTTGCATTTTGCTTGTACAAGTTTATGCAGAACCTGTCGCATTTTTGCTGTTGTTTATGGGAAGAAGTATGGGCAGTTATGGGCAGAAGTATGGGCAGTTTTTGCCCCGTTTTCGACTAACTAACGGAATGGGAACGGACTGAATAAGACAATCTTAAGTAGAAGAGGGGACTGCTGCAGTGTTGGTTGACTCATCCTTTGACTTTATATCCCGAGGGGCATTTGGGCTTAACTGCAGTTATTTTCTTTACTAATTCGCCCTTAGTGCATGTAATTGTTATTGGTTTAT
>JBCKHR010000048.1:0-3195 GCA_038905755.1 Candidatus Planktophila sp. | reverse complement strand
TTATCACCAATCTCCCAATCAAAAATCTTATTAGAAGTTTGGTTCTCTTTATCATCACGAATTAATGGCGCATTAGCTGCCATAGATTGAGTTGGATTAACTATTACAGGCAACGCTTCGTATTCAATAACAATCTTCGAGCATGCATCTTTTGCGATATATGGATCATCTGCAATAACTGCCGCAACTTCTTGTCCTTGAAAGCGAACCTTGTCCGTAGCAAGTACAGCTTGAGTGTCATAAGAAAGTGTCGGCATCCAGGCAAGATTACGCGCAGCCATCATTTCGCCAGTAAGAACTAATCGAACACCTGGAATTTCCCATGCAGCGCTGGTATCAATTGACTTAATTTTCGCATGGGCTAGTGGACTACGGAGAATCTCCATATGAAGCATTCCTGGGAGCACGATATCGTCAACATAATTACCTTTCCCGCGGAGGAAACGATTGTCTTCAACTCGGCGGCGACTAGCGCCCAGCCCGCCAATTTTGATTTCATCTAATGGCATTTACCCAGCTCCTTAATTCGATTGCGAGCGCATTTTTTCAGCGGCCCATAGCACGGATTTCACGATGTTTTGATAGCCGGTACAGCGGCAAAGATTCCCAGAGAGCGCCCAACGGATTTCGTCTTCAGTTGGATTTGGATTCTCTTCGAGCAACGCTTTTGCAGTCATCATCATTCCAGGAGTGCAAAAACCACATTGCAGGCCATGCTCTTCTTTGAAGCCTTCTTGAATCGGATGAAGTTCGCTGGGAGTTGCCAGACCTTCGACGGTTTGGACTTGGTGACCATCGGCTTGAACTGCCAACATTGTGCAGCTCTTAATTGGACGACCATCAAAGAGAACCGTACATGCGCCACAATTTGTAGTGTCACAGCCAATGTGAGTACCCGTTAATTTAAAACCTTCGCGAAGCAAATGCGCCAACAACAATCTTGGCTCAACATCGACAGTACGTGGGTCGCCATTTACAGTAACTGTAATTCTACGAACTGGAACATCGCTAGCGGGAGGTGCCAAAACTTCATCATAGAGACTTGACATATTAGGCTGCTTCCTTCGTTGTGCTTGCGATTTGGTTGAGAATTCTTTTTACAAATACTGCAACGATGTGGCGTTTGTATTCTGAACTACCACGATGATCAGATTGGGGTTGCGCAGCTTTAGCCGTAAGTTCAGCGGCCTTGGCAATTGTTCCTTCGTTTAATTTTTTACCAACTAGAGATGCGGCTGCATCTGATGCGTTAATTGTTTTACTGCCAACGCCACAAAGGCCAATACCAGCTCGGACAATTTTCCCAGCAACAACATCGAGCGAGACAGCAACAGAGGCCGTAGCAAAATCACCAACGCGACGTTCTAATTTCAGATATCCACCATAAATCTTGCCTTTTGGTGCAGGTATTACGGCTTCTATAGCAATCTCATTAAAATGAAGTGCGGTTGTAAATGGGCCAGTAACGAATTCACTCATTGGAATATTACGAACTCCTTTTGGCCCTTGCGCCACTATGAAGCCATCGAGAGCAATCATGGTTGCTGCCCAATCGCCTTGCGGATCTGCATGGCAAAGAGAACCAACAAATGTTCCACGAGTACGCACGATTGGATCGGAAACTAAATGTGCTGCAGCCGCAAGAGTCGGTTGTTTTTTGGCGATGAGTGCCGATTTTTCTAAATCTTCATGGCGACATAACGCTCCGATATGAATGCTTCCATCTGCATCTTCCCGGTGATAACCGAGCCCTTCAATATTATTAATGTCAATTAATATTTCAGGAGATGCAAAACGAAGTTTTAACATCGGAACTAAACTCTGGCCGCCGGCAAGAATCTTTCCTTCACCACCTGCTCCGTCAAGTAAGGCAATCGCTTCTTTTAAAGTCTTTGGGGATTCATATTTAAATCGAGATGGATACATTTGCTATTGGCCCTATCCCTTTCTTTTTTCATCTTTTACAGCAACCGGCATTGAATCTGCATCGGGATCAGGACGACGTTCTTGATTTGGAGGCCAAGGTCCTTGCACAGGTTGGCCTGCCACTTTTAAATATTCTGTGATTTGCGGCCAAGCCCAAATTGTCGGGCTAGCACCAGTCTTGGGTGCATTCTCAATTAAAGCAAAAAAACGTGGGTTACCTCGCTCATTACCAGATGATTCAACAGGCATCTTTTCGACCTCTCCAGTGCGACCAAGAAACTCGAGTCAAAGTAGCACCCTAAGAACCGCTAGACAAGACTAAAGAGAGAAAATTTTCCTATATATCACCCTCGAGATTCTTTGAACTTTTCCAGCTCTACCAGAGTGTCCACATCGACCCCATCGCAAATCTGGCCGATTTCAACGAGGGCTAAGTCTTCCCTGCCCATCAAATATCCTTTTGCACCAGTATCACCGCCCACACTTTCCACCATTGCTCCCCAGTGAGCGCGCCCAAATTTCACTGGGTGTCCTTGCTCCCCTTTAAAAGTTGCTGCCACAAGGTCACTTGGATGATCAATAATTTTGGCTACTCCGGCAGCGGTCAGCCCTGGCAAGTCCACCAGAGTGAGAACCATCGCGCTAATTTTCACATCTTTAATGAATGCGTTTAAACCCAGCAGCAGTGATGATCCCATTCCTTCTTGCCAAGTGGGGTTTTCAATTATTACTGCCCCCGAAACGCCACCAACCCAAGGGCCCAAGACCACAAAAACTTTTTCACACCCAGCTTCTTTAAGGATTCTCACGGCGCGATCTACAAATCGCTCTCCATCAATTTCAATCTGTGCCTTCGGGGTTCCCATACGCAGGCCGCCACCCGCTGCTAGAACTAAACCAGCAACACCTTCTCTCATAAGTTGCGCACCCTTCAAACCTACCCAAAATTTGGGTATTGCTACACTCTAGAACATGAGAGCGCTTTGGAGAAACAACCTTGCGTGAAATTATTGATCAAATTTCACCTTGGTACCACAGTGGTGAGAAATTTACTATCGCCACAGTAACTCGTACCTGGAGCTCATCTCCCAGACCAATCGGTGCAACTATGGCTGTATCTCAATCGGGTGAAATAGTTGGAAGTGTTTCTGGTGGATGTGTCGAAGGCGCACTCTATGAAGAATCTTTAGAAGTCCTAGCAAGTGGTCTCCCAAAATGTGTTACTTATGGCATCAGCGATGACAACGCTTTTGCGGTCGGACTAACCTG
>JBCKHR010000047.1:0-3448 GCA_038905755.1 Candidatus Planktophila sp. | reverse complement strand
AACATCTCCACCAGCATTTGTTTTTACAGTTTGATAATCACCCTGCATTGGTCCTCCATCAGGGTTTGTTCCATTATTCCCAGACCGTGCACATGCTGGAGGCTCGGCATGCGTTGGAGCAGGTAAAAGAAGACTTGCTAAACAAATGAGAACTGTAAAAATTAATCTTTTGAAAATTAATGTGTTCACTCTTAAAACACTACACCTGGCCTTATGTAATTTGCTATACGTGCTGGTGCAAGGTTCCTTGAATAAAACACAGATGAGCGCAAGCGCACTACTTTCCGAGCCTGAGAGCTTACGAGCAGAGATAGCCTTAAGTGAAATAGGACTATCTAACGGCTAGTACCAGTTTATCTGTTGTATATACCGACACTCTGAGAGATTTACGCCTTCCTTTCCACATTTAGAGGTGATTACACCTGGCGCTTTGCTCTTTGCATGCAAATCCGCTCGAATGTTCGCTTACTTACAAGAGAACAAATCGAGGAAATCTGGCGACCCGATTGAACTGACTCCGCCAAATCAAAAGAGAATTACCGCAGCATGGAATTTTGCGGCAGGCGCGTTCAAGGATGGAGAAGACCCAGCACACCCGAAATTCTCCACAAGAGAAGAATGGGTTTTGAGGACTGGAAAGAATAACAAATTTACAGTATTGGATTCCGCGGAGAGGCACATGTCTGAATTCGCTGAAAAGATGAATCAATTTCTCAGTCCAATCTCTGCTTCGGTGGTGGTTACCGAATCAGTAATTGCTGACTATGAAAAGAATATTGGATTTGAAACTGCCTTTGCCTTTTATCTAGTTAGAAGACTCCAGGAGATCCATGTGAAGATGGTTTGTCAGGAGTGCAAAGTAATCTATTTCCCCGAAAGACTTAAAGTGGAGAATCTCTTTTGTTCTGAACGATGTGGGAAGGTTGGGCGAAATATGCGATACAGAGAAAAACTAAAAGCAGAAAAGATTTCTTCCAATAAAGCGGGCGGCAAGAAACCCCCAACGAAAAGATAAGGAGAAGAAATGAGCAGACATAAAGCAGGAGAACAAAAAGACGGAATCGCTAAACGCGGTTCGAGTTATTCGTTCATTCTCCGAGTCCGAGATCTTGAAACTGGTATCTCAAAACAAAAATGGATCTCGGGCTTTGCCACGAAAGAAGAAGCCAAAAGCGCGAGGGATAAGGCACGCACAGAAGCGCGAAATGGAATCTTCGTATCTCCTACGAAAATCACCGTAAAGGATCACTTCGAAGCATGGTGGGATATTAAGAAGGAGAAGGTGAGGGTCTCAACGGCAGACAACTACCGACAAATTCTCGATTACTACATTCTTCCCAAGTTTGGATCCGACTACCTGAAAGATCTATCAGGTTCGAGAATCGAGAAGTTCTATATAGAACTCATTTAGAATCATTCAGAAAGTACGGTTCGACTCGTGTCGATCGTTCTCTCTCAAGGGTTAGATCGAGCCGTTAAGGATCACCTACTTGCTCTCAATCCTGCGAAGGGAATTGAGAGACCTAAAGGATCAAAGAAGTCTGTAACTCCCTACACATCTAGTGAATTGAAGGTTCTTCTTACAGAATTAGAGAAGCACCGTCTTTTCGCATTCTTCCGACTCCTTGCCTACACAGGCGCAAGACGTGGGGAGATACTCGCTCTAAGGTGGAGTGATCTCGACTTCGATAAAGGAATGCTCTCAATCTCTAAAAACCGAACTCAAATTCGGATGAGAGTCATCGAGCAGGACTCAACGAAGGGTGGGGACGGCAGGAGAACGGTTCAACTAGATTCAGAAACTGTTCGACTTATGAAGGACCACAGAAAAGGTCAGATCGAAGAACGTATGAAGGCGGGTTCTCTATGGCAAGACGCGAATTACATCTTCACGCAGGTAAATGGTCTTCCTTTGAATCCTTTAGGTCTCTCAATTCCCTTCGCAGGATTGAGAGCAAGTAGGTGATCCTTAACGGCTCGATCTAACCCTTGAGAGAGAACGATCGACACGAGTCGAACCGTACTTTCTGAATGATTCTAAATGAGTTCTATATAGAACTTCTCGATTCTCGAACCTGATAGATCTTTCAGGTAGTCGGATCCAAACTTGGGAAGAATGTAGTAATCGAGAATTTGTCGGTAGTTGTCTGCCGTTGAGACCCTCACCTTCTCCTTCTTAATATCCCACCATGCTTCGAAGTGATCCTTTACGGTGATTTTCGTAGGAGATACGAAGATTCCATTTCGCGCTTCTGTGCGTGCCTTATCCCTCGCGCTTTTGGCTTCTTCTTTCGTGGCAAAGCCCGAGATCCATTTTTGTTTTGAGATACCAGTTTCAAGATCTCGGACTCGGAGAATGAACGAATAACTCGAACCGCGTTTAGCGATTCCGTCTTTTTGTTCTCCTGCTTTATGTCTGCTCATTTCTTCTCCTTATCTTTTCGTTGGGGGTTTCTTGCCGCCCGCTTTATTGGAAGAAATCTTTTCTGCTTTTAGTTTTTCTCTGTATCGCATATTTCGCCCAACCTTCCCACATCGTTCAGAACAAAAGAGATTCTCCACTTTAAGTCTTTCGGGGAAATAGATTACTTTGCACTCCTGACAAACCATCTTCACATGGATCTCCTGGAGTCTTCTAACTAGATAAAAGGCAAAGGCAGTTTCAAATCCAATATTCTTTTCATAGTCAGCAATTACTGATTCGGTAACCACCACCGAAGCAGAGATTGGACTGAGAAATTGATTCATCTTTTCAGCGAATTCAGACATGTGCCTCTCCGCGGAATCCAATACTGTAAATTTGTTATTCTTTCCAGTCCTCAAAACCCATTCTTCTCTTGTGGAGAATTTCGGGTGTGCTGGGTCTTCTCCATCCTTGAACGCGCCTGCCGCAAAATTCCATGCTGCGGTAATTCTCTTTTGATTTGGCGGAGTCAGTTCAATCGGGTCGCCAGATTTCCTCGATTTGTTCTCTTGTAAGTAAGCGAACATTCGAGCGGATTTGCATGCAAAGAGCAAAGCGCCAGGTGTAATCACCTCTAAATGTGGAAAGGAAGGCGTAAATCTCTCAGAGTGTCGGTATATACAACAGATAAACTGGTACTAGCCGTTAGATAGTCCTATTTCACTTAAGGCTATCTCTGCTCGTAAGCTCTCAGGCTCGGAAAGTAGTGCGCTTGCGCTCATCTGTGTTTTATTCAAGGAACCTTGCACCAGCACGTATAGCAAATTACATAAGGCCAGGTGTAGTGTTTTAAGAGTGAACACATTAATTTTCAAAAGATTAATTTTTACAGTTCTCATTTGTTTAGCAAGTCTTCTTTTACCTGCTCCAACGCATGCCGAGCCTCCAGCATGTGCACGGTCTGGGAATAATGGAACAAACCCTGATGGAGGACCAATGCAGGGTGATTATCAAACTGTAAAAACAAATGCTGGTGGAGATGTT
>JBCKHR010000046.1:0-3721 GCA_038905755.1 Candidatus Planktophila sp. | reverse complement strand
AAGTATCCGCGATTTAGTGCTTGGAACTAATAATTCTAATTAAGTCCAACAATCCATGAGTGCTTCAAAGAATTTATCCGTTACCTCGTTAATGGATGATTTGCGCACAATTAATTACATCGCTGACCGCGGACTCGCAACATCTCTATATATTGCAATGACTCTGGGCCGTCCACTTCTTTTAGAAGGCGAAGTGGGGGTCGGTAAGACGGAATTGGCAAAAGCAATTGCAACTTTATTTGATCGAAAGTTAATACGCCTGCAATGCTACGAAGGGATTGATACGAGTCAAGCCCTCTATGAGTGGGACTATGCCAGGCAAATGCTTCAAATTCGCGCGCAATCCGATTCTAGCTCTCAAGAGAAGAAAGTTCAGGAACTATTTGGACCAGAGTTTTTAATCGAACGCCCGTTACTCCAAGCGGTGCGTGCTGGCGACCAATGTGTCTTATTGATTGATGAGATAGATCGTGCTGATGATGAATTCGAGGCTTTCTTGTTAGAGCTGCTTTCAGATTTCCAAATTACGATTCCAGAGATTGGCACGATTAAAGCAACTTCAAAACCAATTGTAATTCTGACTTCAAACCGAACTCGTGAGCTTCATGATGCGCTCAAGCGACGCTGTCTCTACAGTTGGATGGGTTTCCCGACCATTGAACGAGAAATTGAGATTGTTCGTGCGCGGATACCGAGTGTTTCAGAAAAACTAGCATTCAAAGTTATATCTGTAATTAGCCAACTTCGAGAAATGGAACTCGATAAATCTCCTGGAGTTGCTGAAAGTATTGATTGGATTCAATCCCTCCAAGCCGTAGGTGCCGAAGAGTTAACGCTTGAAAATGCGACTGAAACTTTAGGTGCGATAATTAAAAATAAAGAAGACTTAGAGCTCACAATCGATGCCCTAAAGGTCATAATTTAAGTTGAACGCCACTGTTGGTTTCGATGAAATTTTCGTTGAATTCGGGCAAGAACTTCGAGTTGCAGGCTTAAATGTTGGCACTGATGATGTTCTTTCATTTTGCCAAGGAGTTTCGCAACTTGATCCCAGTGATCTTGTGGACGTCTATTGGTCTGGCCGAAGTACGCTTGTAAAACGTAAAGATCACTTGGATATTTATACAAGAATTTTCCGTAAATTCTTCTTGAATGAGGAAAATAATAAAGCCAACGATATTAAAATGAAATTCAAATCTTCAACCAATACCCAAGCCGTTCTCGACATTCCTGATGTGGAATCTGGCTCACCTGGAAGTGCTGAAGAAGAGATTAAAATGGGTTTAATTTCCTCAACTTCTGAAATTTATCGCAATAAATCTTTTAAGGAGTGCAATCCAGAGGAGTTAGCTTCCCTACGCAGGATGATTTCTAAATTTAAACTTTCTCCCCCAAAGAGAGTTACCCGTAGGATCTCAAGTAATTCTAAGGGCTCAAAAATTCATATGCGAAAAATGGTTCGTGAATTCATACGAAGACACGGTGAGATTAAAGAAATTTCTTATATCAAACGCCGTAAAAAACTGCGTCCGTTAATTTTCATCTTGGATGTTTCAGGATCTATGGCTGATTATTCTAGGAATCTCATACAACTTGCTTATTCCGCGCGTAAAGCTAACTCACGCGTCGAAGTTTTTTGTTTTGGTACTCGTTTAACTCGAATTACTAAATCACTCGAAAAGCGCAATCCAGATGAGGCGATGAGAATTGCTGGTCAGGCTGTGCTGGATTGGGATGGTGGAACTCGAATAGGTGAATCAATTAATTCTTTCATAAAGGGCTGGGGCCGTGATGGCATGAGCCGCGGGGCAATCATTGTTATTTGTTCAGATGGATTGGACCGTGGTGATCCGAAAATCTTGGAAGAGGCGATGTCAAAACTTTCGCGGCTTTCATACAAAATTATTTGGATGAATCCTCACAAAGGTGACTCCATTAAATTCGAACCAAATACTCTGGCAATGATAGTCTGTGATCCATTCATTGATCTAGTAGTTTCAGGGCACAATCTTGAAAGTCTGGAACAATTTACTAAGAATTTGACTGCGATCAGATAGGGAATCGAATGAAATATAGCATCTCAATTTACGCCGAGGGTGACCGTGAAATTTCGCTCACAGAAATAGTTGAACTAGCTGATGCAGTTGCTCAGTACAGTGGAATTGCATCTGGTGCAGGAACTATGGGTTACGGCGCGCAACTTGTTTTTGAAGCCTCGACTGCAGAAGCCGCCATTGAATTAGCTGTTCGCGCATTTGAAAAATCCGTTCTTATTGCCAAACTTCCAATTTGGCCCATAACTACTGTTGATTCCATTAGTGAATTAGAAGAATTGGAAGAAGATTGATTCGATTAGGTTCGCTCGCAGGTTATTCTTTTGAAGGTCCACGAGTTTTAGCGGGGTGGACTCCGCCAGCGATTCCTGCTGTTTATGCAATTATGAGTCGATCAAATCCGGAAGGTAAGCCACAGGAATTTTCAGTTATTTTTGTAGGACAGACGGATAATCTTACGAACGTAGGATTTCCATTTAAGAATTCAAATAGCCCTGCTTGGATAAAGCGCGCTGGCGATAAATTTAATTTACATATTTGCTATTATGAAATTCCTGGTGGATTACAATCTCACCGAGAACTTATTACAGAAGAATTGATTGCTACTTATCATCCAAGTTGCAATGTTGAACAGTACGACCGCGCATGGAATGACGAATGGATAGGTGAGTATAAATCTATTACGACCGAAATGCTTACTACAGACCGAGACCCTAATTCCAATAACTAATTAGGGTCTTGGCGTAAAGATTATTTACTAATTTTCGATAAATCCCACTGCTTCTAACTGACGAGAACGCCGAACACCCATTGCAGGGCGCGCTGGCGATGGGTGCGAATTGGGATCTGGCTTATATGTTGCTCCAACAACAATGCCCTCAGCCATTCCATAAAGCAAAGGTAGGGCACCGGCAACAGCCCCGCCGGTATGAATAATTCGCTTTAGACCTGGTTCAATACATTCAGCATTTTGCTTAATCTTCCATACCAAGTCTGCGGCATCTTCTAAGTTTCCTGCCACTTTCTTAAGTTGCGTTCCAACAATGAATAAGTAAATTGCAAGTACTGCAATCAGCGCAGTGATCTCAACAACTGTTAAAATCTGTAAGGTTTTCATGATCGCACCTTGTCCAATACTCGACCTAAGAAGAGATGGTGTTCTAAACCTTCTGCTAGAAGTGCCTCAACTCCTGCTCCAATGGTTGTGATCATTGCAGCATTTGCAGTGTTCTTTTCAGCTTGAGCAAGTGTTAATTTAATCGCAGCAACTCGCTGATCGATAGTTCGGACGAGCAAAACTAAAATAGTTAGTAGCACCGCGACTACAACGACTACCAAGGCACCAGCAATTATTGCGGTGGTCCACAAAGTTTTCTCAGTTGCGCTTAATGCATCCATTTTCAGCCTCCCAATCTCTTTCTGCCACGATTTAGCCCCGCAATGATTGATGTGGCGTAATCAATTGTTGTCTTCAGATCTTTAAGGGGAGCAGTATTTTTCACGGCGCCTTCAAGGCCAGTATTAATACTCTTTGCTTGTCCGCCGATTTTTTTAGCGAGCAGCAAAATGGGAACGACCAGTGCAACGACTACCAGCACAACCACGAGCCCAATAATGAAGCCAAGTAGCCAGCCTGTGTGATTTTCAAAATTCATAGTTGTAGCCCC
>JBCKHR010000045.1:0-3751 GCA_038905755.1 Candidatus Planktophila sp. | reverse complement strand
GCCAGCCAGAGAACAGTAGTTTTGCAGATTTCATTTTACTCAAGAGACTTACTGCCTAAAGCCATGTTTATGGTTTCTCTTACTAGCTACAATCTAAGAACTTGGAGAATCGCTTTTCTTGTATAGATATTTGAGCGCAATCGGACGGAAGAAGCGGAGACTTATTACTAATAGGAGTGCAGCTACCGCCCATTGGATAGGAGCGTTGGCTCCCGCAAGTTGCGCGAGGCCACCGGCTAGCGCTGCAATAGCAAATGATAGGGAGACAAAATTAGTTGCGCGGATTTCCACAAATGCAAACATTCCAACGGCTGTAAGCCACATCCATAAATCCATGTCGGCCTCCTTTGGGAGCTCTGATGATTTCGGAGAGCGGATTTGATGGTTTTTATGCTGCCAGAGGCAGTCGTTGGTAACTGTAGTGGACTTCCAGTGATGGCACTAACTGGATTATGATGCAATCAAACTAAGGAGAATAAAAATGGCAATAGATTACTCATCACTACTTACAGACGCAGCAAAGCGCGCCATTTTGACTAATCGTTTGTCGCAATTTGCCACGGAAGCGTTTCATTATTCCCTAAATGCACAGGTCGCTACCGCCTCTAATAATCCCGTAGATCTCGCTCAGGCTAATGAAGCCCTAGCAATTCTTGCTACCGCCATAACTGTTTATCAAAAAGAGTTGGATAAGTTACCAGCAGAAGTTGATACCACTATGTTTACCTAATAACCGAAGCATAAGAGCTAGTAGGAGGAGAAATATACGTGGATGAGCGCACTCGCCACTCTATTAAACTCATGCGGTGTCTAGCCTTCGTAAACGGAACGCCTCTCTCATCCTTGCTGGTATTTGTTTCGGGCAACAGGCACTGCTCAAGCACTCGGGCCGGAAGGCCTCTCCCCACTTGCAGTTGGTAGTAGCCGTCTCATCGTTGGCGCGTTCCTGCTGTATCTCTTTCATAGGTCAGCCGCAAAATCAGTCGCGAAGATATCGGGCAGGGATCTCTGGCTAAGCTCCATTGCAGTTGTTCTCTACCAGATCACTTTTTTCTCAGCGGTGAAAAGCACTGGGGTAGCTATTGGAACCGTCACAGCACTTGGATCGGCACCGACCTTAACCGGAATCATCGCTTACCTTGTTAATAGAGAGAAGCCCACTAGACGCTGGTTCTTTGCCACGGTAATCACTATTGCGGGCATCATCATGTTGGGCACTTCCAAGGGTCTAGCTGATTTCAATTTTCGTGGATTCCTTCTTGCGATTGGCGCTGGCGCTTCATACTCCGTGTTTGCAGTGATAAGCAAGCGCGCTCTGACAACCGGGGTGAGTATTACCGATGCGATGTTTCGGATATTCGCCTTAGGGGCGATCATCTCTAGCCCACTGCTTCGACCCTCATTCTGGTCGAACCGGCTACTGCAACATTGCTTGCGGCCATTCTCCTTGGTGAGACGATCAATGCGCGTGGTTGGCTTGGCATTCTCATCGTTGCCATTGGTCTCATCTACCTAATCACTCGGATGAAGAAGTAGTCAGGGTTCAATCGTCAACTAAGGTCGCAGGCGAGCGGTCAGCTCGGACGCCAGAGGTCTTTACAAAGGCGGCGATTTGCAGGGTTATTAGGCCGACGCTTTCCAATACCCATCGCTAACCACCTTTATCTCGAGGTGTTGCGACGACCGATTGAACTCGGGCAGAACGCCAAGACCAGTACGCCTGCGAGGAGGGCGACCAGTGCGTGCCGCACGATTGGCCTGGGATGGCGCCGTACCGTCGATTTCTTCTCATTCATCTGGCTTTTATCATACCAGTCTCCCTCGGTGGAAATTGATAATGTAACGCGGATTACGGAACAGAACTCGCCGGAGCACTTGATATTTCAATGGAAGATTTAATACAAGATTTTTCTTTACTAAATCTTTAGCTTTATTTTATTGAATTGATATCCCCTAGGTGCATCATAGGAACAGAATAAATCGACGCAACGGCGCCAACACTGGGAGAAGATCATCATGAGAAAAAAAGTTCTGATTTTATCGGCAATAATTCTTTTAGTACTGGCGGGAGTTATAGCCATGGCGTCGCGGGGAGGAGATCCTACGGAAGTACATGATATGGATATGGGAGCCTCTAGCAATTATGATATGAATTTGTCGAACAGAAGTCCTGCTGATCGCGCGCCTATTTCACAGGTAGAGAAAAATGGCGTAAAAGAATTTACACTGACCGCCGAAGCAATCAACTGGGAATATGTCAAAGGTAAGACGCTTCTGGCGTGGGGTTATAATGGTCAAATTCCCGGGCCAGAAATTCGAGTTACCGAAGGAGATAAGGTAAGAATCGTATTTACCAACAAACTTCCAAAGGCAACGACGCTGCATTGGCATGGTCTTGATCTCCCTAATGATCAAGATGGCGTTCCCGGCGTAACTCAAAAAGCCATCAAGCCAGGCGAAACCTATACTTATGAATTTACTGCTAAGCCCGCCGGCACGCGGTTCTATCACACACACGGCGGCGCAGCTATGGTCGATGAAGCCGAACAGTTGGATATGGGACTTTCCGGAGCTTTCATTATTGAACCAAAAAATTATGCCACGAACAAACCGGATAGAGAATACACCGTGATTTTGGATGAGTGGGATTCAACCGGAATGAGCAACATGATGGGCACCGAGGCAGGGGTTATGGCTGGTATGGAGGGCATGTCATATAATCTCTTTACTATCAATGGCAGAGCATTCCCCGACACCGAACCTCTCAAGGTTAAAAAGGGTGAGCTAGTTCGCATACGAATGATAAATGCTGGTACCTCAACTATTCACCCGATGCATCTCCACGGCCATCAATTCAAAGTTGTGGCAGTTGACGGTAATCCTGTACCCAAAGCTGCCCAACTCACGCGCAACACTCAGCCGATACACCCCGGCGAAACGTATGATATTGAATTTATCGCTAATAATCCCGGCACATGGCTTTTCCACTGCCACGAACTCCATCATGCTGATAGTGGCATGATTGCCGTAGTTGTTTATGAGCCTTAAACAAATAATCCTATGACGGATTGGGGTTGGAATAAGGCGCTGCTCTCGGTTTAGTTGACTTGATGACCTGACAACTAAACCGACAGCACCGCCGACTACTTATTTATGAGAAGCGCCTGAACTGTTTGCCATCTGGCAATCTCGCAGCCATTAATCTTTGAAAAATTGGCGCGTATCTTCTTGCCGTTCCATGTTCCTTGGACACTGGCGCTTTCAGGGCCACCGTATTGTTGGGTACACATCAAATCCGGATCACTTGGCTTGAAAGGATCTTTCACTTTTAGTAGTGCCACGCAGGCTTTCTTTGCGCTCTTATGTGTTCCGCGAACCGGCTTACATTGCAATGTCCAACTCTCTGTTGAAGCGCCCTCTTCCGCTACATAGGTAACGTTAATTTTGTATCGGGGCGCTGCGTATGCAGGTGCAGGAATAAGGTAAGCAAATGCGATGCCAACAATTACCACCCGAGCGGCAATTTGAAGCGCGGAATTTCTCATACAACTACCTTATTTTAATAGGTGCTGGTCGAGCAAGTTCAGCGCTCGGGCAAATGGCGCTTACAGCAGATATCCGCTTACTTACCTAATTTTTTAGGATTAGTTTTGGTCTCTAATTTTTTAGGATTAGTTTTGGCCTCTAACGAGCCTTCGACTTTTTTTAGCCCTTGCCCTGAATCAGTTTTTGTTATCGGTGGTGTCACTCC
>JBCKHR010000044.1:0-3833 GCA_038905755.1 Candidatus Planktophila sp. | reverse complement strand
ACGACAATGGCGATGCGGTCGGACCTTGGGCCAATTCGCTGACGTTCGATCAGATGATTGTCGGCTTGCTCGACATGCTGACCGTCAGGGCATTCGACGCGCAGATGTTGCGCGAACAACGGCAGGGAAAGACATCGTTTTATGTTCAGTCGCTCGGCGAGGAGGCGATTTCGTGTGCCCATAGCCGCGCCCTGCGGCCAGGAGACATGAATTTTCCGACCTATCGTCAGCAGGGTCTGTTGATCGCAGGTGGATACCCGCTCGTCGACATGATTAACCAGGTGCTTTCCAACAGTCAAGATCCGATGAAGGGTCGTCAATTACCTGGCTTGTATTCGTCGAAGTCCCACGGGTTCTTTAGCATCTCGGGCAATGTAGCCACGCAGTACGTTCAGGCGGTTGGTTGGGCGATGGCTTCGGCGTTGTCGGGCGACACCAAGATTGCGTCAGCATGGATAGGCGACGGCGCCACAGCGGAATCCGATTTTCACGCGGCGATGGTCTTCGCCTCGACATACCAAGCGCCAGTCGTCTTGAACATCGTCAATAACCAGTGGGCGATTTCGACATTTCAAGGGCTCACACTCGGCGACTCCAGCACGTTCGCGGCGCGCGGTCACGGGTTCGGGATCCTCGCTCTGCGGGCCGACGGCAATGATTACCTGGCGGTTCACGCGGTGTCAACGTGGGCCATCGAACGGGCGCGAAGCAACCTCGGGCCGACGCTGATCGAATGGGTGACATATCGTGCCGGTGCACACTCGACGTCGGACGACCCGTCGGTGTATCGGCCCAAGGACGAACCGTCGCACTGGCCGTTGGGCGATCCGATCGAGCGGCTGAAGACGCATCTCATCAGGTCAGGGGTTTGGAGCGAAGACGATCATCGGGCTGCGATAGTAGACGTTGATGCGAGGATACTCGCCGCTTCAGATGAAGCCGAATCTTACGGCACCCTGCACAGCGAATCGATTTCCAGCCCGCGCACGATGTTCGACGATGTTTTTGCGGTAATGCCGGCCCACTTACAGCGCCAACGCGAGCAAGCGGGGTACTGAAGTGACGACGATGACCATGCTCGAAGCGATCCGCGATGCTCATTTTGTCGCCATGGAACGAGATGACACGGTTGTCGTGTTCGGTCAGGATGTCGGTTTCTTCGGCGGAGTTTTTCGATGCACGCAGGGTTTGCAGGAGCGGTTCGGCCGCGAACGTTGCTTCGACACTCCGATCAGCGAGCTCGGTATCGTTGGCGTCGCTATCGGTATGGCGGCATACGGACTGAGACCATGTGTCGAGATTCAATTCGCAGACTACGTGTATCCGGCCTACGACCAAATTGTTTCGGAAGCAGCGCGACTCCGCTACCGCTCGGCGGGCGACTTTACGGCGCCGATTACAATCCGGATGCCCACCGGCGGGGGAATTTTCGGTGGGCAAACCCACTCGCAAAGCCCCGAGGCGCTGTTCACCCACGTTGCCGGTTTAAAAACAGTAATTCCGTCCAACCCATTCGATGCCAAAGGTCTGCTCGCGGCAGCCATTGAAGACGATGATCCGGTTCTGTTCCTCGAACCCAAGCGGCTGTATAACGGGCCATTTGACGGCCATCACGATCGCCCGATTGTGCCGTGGTCAAAACACCCGCTGAGCGAAGTGCCGGACGGTCACTACACGATCCCGCTGGGCTCGGCCCGCATCCATCGTCCAGGAGACCAGTTGACCGTGCTCACTTACGGAACGATGGTGCACGTTGCCGCCGCGGCGGCCGCCGAGACGGGTATCGACGCCGAGATCATCGATCTCCGATCGTTGGTCCCCCTCGATTTGGATACCATTATCGCATCAGTCACCAAAACCGGCCGATGTGTAGTCGCTCACGAGGCCACAATGACATCGGGGTTCGGTGCCGAACTCTGCGCGATCCTGCAAGAGATGCTGTTCTTCTCACTCGAAGCCCCAATCGCGCGAGTTGCAGGTTGGGACATGCCGTATCCACACGCCCATGAATGGGATTATTTCCCAGGACCGGCACGTATCGGGGCAGCCATGATCGCAACAGTAAAGGCATGAGATGACTATTCACACTGTGAAACTTCCCGACGTTGGCGAGGGAATCGCCGAGGCTGAACTCATCGAGTGGCGCGTGGCAGTCGGCGACGAAGTGAAAGTCGATGATCCGCTCGCAGACGTTATGACTGACAAGGTCACGGCCGAGGTTTGTGCTCCGGTGAGTGGCATCATCTCATTTTTGAGTGGCGAACCTGGCGACATGCTCGCCGTCGGATCGGACTTCGTTGGCATTGAGGTGGGCGAAGTCGAATCAGGAAGTGTCGCCATCGCGGGGGCAACACATGAGTCAAGTTCTCCCGATGTACAAATGAAATCCCCAGCACTGGCGAGCAGATCTGTCGCTGCTCCCGCGGTCAGACAACAAGCGAAGGATCTTGGAATTGATCTCGCTGAAGTCGTAGGAACGGGGCCCGACGGACGCGTCACTCACGCTGACCTCGAGCAGTACCACCAGGGGTCCGACGAAGCCACGGAGCGAATCCGCTTTATTGGTCTGCGCAAAAGAATTGCCGAGAAGATGACTATCTCTGCCTCGCGCATCCCGCACTTCGCCTATGTCGACGAAGTTGATGTCACCGCCGTTGAAGACCTCCGCGCAACACTGAACACCGAGTCGGCCGGGCAGCGTCCGAAGCTGACCCTGTTGCCGTTCTTGATGCGCGCCATGCTCGTTGCCGTGCAGGATCACCCACATCTGAACGCGACGTTCGATGACGAAGCGGGAATTCTCACGACCTACACGGCACTGCACATCGGAGTCGCCACACAAACGCCCAACGGATTGATGGTGCCAGTCGTGCACGACGTCGCCACACTCGATCTGTGGCAGATCGCAACAGAAATTGCGCGCGTCGCAGAGGCTGCACGAACAGGAAGCGCCACTCGCCACGAACTCTCTGGCTCAACCATCACGGTCACTTCGCTCGGTGCGCTCAGTGGTCTAGTCACGACGCCGATCATTAACCACCCCGAGGTCGCTATCGTCGGCGTCAACAAGATGCAAATCCGGCCAGTGTGGAACGGTCAAACGTTCGTGCCGAGAACCATGATGAATCTTTCGTCGAGTTTTGATCACCGAGTGGTCGACGGATGGGTGGCAGCAAAATTCATCCAGCGGATCAAAGTCTTGCTCGAACAGCCGGAATCGCTGTTAATCGATAGGTCGCCGTCGTAACTGACCGCGCCTGCGACGTGCTAGTCGATTACCGGAATCAACCCCTTGTCGAGTTTGTTGATCAAAACCATAACGTGGAATCAGGGAAGTGAACTTATTGCGCTGACCGCTTGAAACCACCCACTTCTTCTGCTGGCCTAACTCCAAGTCATATCCAGCCAGCGGTGAACCTTGATACCCTGAAATGTAAGCTGCAGTATTTAAGCCAGTACCAGCGTCCAGGCGACGAATATCCATGGGAAGACGGACCAGAGCGTGAATTCCGCTTATATAAATATTGCCTTCAAGAAGGTTATAGCGATTTGAAAAAAGGTCCAATCTTTCCGCCATGTCACGAACTCTATACCTGAGATTATAAATTAAGCTAAAAGTCCATCAAGATAGCTCTCTGGGTCAAATGGGGCGAAATCGCTCTGGGATTCGCCGTTGCCTACCCATTTGATTGGGATTCCTAACTCTTTCTCAATTGCCAGCGCCACTCCACCTCGAGCGCTTCCATCCAACTTTGTCAAGATTATTCCGGTAACAGCAACGCTAGAAGTGAATAGTTTGGCTTGCGTTAAACCGTTCTGTCCAGTTGTGGCAT
>JBCKHR010000043.1:0-3950 GCA_038905755.1 Candidatus Planktophila sp. | reverse complement strand
AACATTTAGTGATGAGTGGTGGGTTATTCCATGGTTTTCAATTATGGGTAAATCTTCCAGCATCTAAGAAATGGTTGCCCTCTGCTTATCAAGACTTGCGAGCAAGTGAAGTTGTGCTCCTCGCATCGAACGATGGTGGCGCGCTATTGCGCGTAATCGCCGGGGAATTAGCTGGTCATGTCGGACCTGGTTCTACTCAAACGCCAATCACTTTACTTCACGCAACTGTGCAACCTGGTGCCGAACTTCGCTTGCCGTGGCAACCCGAGTACAACGCGCTCGTATATTGCGCTGCAGGTTCTGGGTTCGCAGGAGAGGAAGGGCAACCGATTCAAAGTGGGCAACTTGCTCTTTACGGCGAAGGTGACGCAATTGTTCTGCGGGCTGCGCAGCAACAGGATCCACGCTCGCCCGCTTTGGAACTTTTCATTTTAGGTGGCAAGCCAATTAAGGAGAGCGTCGCTTGGATGGGTCCATTTGTGATGAATACAAAAAGCGAAGTTTTACAAGCTTATGAAGATTTCCAAAATGGTCTGCTCGGTTCAATCCCAGCGGTGAATACTCCTCCATCCTCTGATCGGCTCGCCCTCACTAAAGAGGCAACTCCGCCATAACATTCTCCATTTATGAATTCCACAATGGTTCTGTTCTCCGCGGAGCATACAAAGCTTCTGATACATCTGCTCTGGATCAGCGCTACGAAGTTGAGGAACACGACAATACCCGAGATCGATTAGGGCTTGCGCAAGGCTTGGGCCGACCCCAGGAATATTTTGAAGTTCGTCGGGTGCCCTGGAACGCTTTGGCATAGCCATTAGCCAATCTTGAAATGAGGGTTCTGAATGAGGCCCACGATATTTCCAAAGGGGTCTAGAACTGTAGCGACTTGGATACCATCGCCGACCTCTTGAACCGCCCTGTGTTCGCTCGCACCAAGAACAAGCAAACGTTTGTACTCTGCCTCGATGTTTTCAACGCCCCAATAGGCAACAACCCCGGCACTTTCCTTTGTTACAGGCAAGGCGTTTGGATCGAGCCCTAATTCGTAACCGCCAACATTGAATCCGATATAAAACGGTTGGTCGAAGTAAGGTGCGAAACCCAAGACTTCGCTATACCACTTCTTTGCCTTTTCAATATTGGTCACGCCGTATATAACGGTGCGCAGTCCTTGAAACATGTGAGGTCTCCTCCCTGTAGCAATCTAACGTTTGAATTGAGCGGCCTTGCTCGGCTTTTTGCGTAAGATCCGCTCGAATGATGGGTTGGGCGTCGCGGATGTCATGTTAACCCCTTTACTTGAATAAGCAACATAACCCACCAATATCAAGCATTTGACATTTGGGGTCTCATCCTGGATTGACCTCTGTTTCCTCCACAGTTATGGGGCTTTTTTCTGCATGTGAATAACTTTTTGCAAATGTCAGCACCCCCATGCATTCTGCATTTATGAATTCCATAATGGTTGATACGAGAGAAATCGCAACTGGCTCACTTGCCGAATTGTTACGTGCGGTTCCAGGAATTCAAACCCTTGCATCTTTAACCCGCATTGATCCCTTCTCGCTTATTCATGGAGATCGCATCGATTACTTAACTGCCCTGGAACGTCAAACCGGTTGGTTGCAAGCGCTCATGCAAAAAGCGATTGTTGCAGTTGCTGGTGAGCAACCAACTAGAGCTGATGGTATTTTTTTCGGAGTCGACGATGCTGAGCGCGAAGATATTTCGACTGCGCTCCGTTTATCTGGCAGTACTGCACAAATTCGAATAGATGTTGCACGTACTCTTGTAAATCATTTACCGAATACATGTTCAGCGTTGGCCAGCGGTGAAATCTCCCCTGCTCATGCCACCGTTATTGCCAGAGAGACCGCGGCGGCAATTCGCGATGGTCTTGGTGAAGCGGCGATTTATCATATTGAAATCAAGGCCCTAGCACACGCTGAATTCCATACCCCTGCACAAGTGGCAAATAAGGTGCGAACCGTGCTTGCGAATATAGCGCCTATGTCATTTGAAGAAGTTGTCCAACGTGCGCGTGATACTCGTCGCGTAACTTGCTACAACGAGAGCGATGGAATGGCTACAGTTATTGCAATTCTTCCAGCCGCTGATGCACAAACTGTTATGAAAGCAATTGAAGGTTTCATTCTTAAAGCCAACGCTTCCGATCTCGTTCATGGAGATACCCGAAGCGCTGACATGAAACGTGCAGATGCGTTATCTGCCATCGCTTCACAAGCTCTTGCTGCACTTGTAGATGAAATCCGCCCACACCGCCGCCCAATCACGGTAAATGTCACGATAGATCTCCCAACGCTCCTTGGCTTAGCGGAAAATCCAGGCCAACTTTCAGGGTATGGAGCAATTCCTGCGTCTGTGGCACGCGAATTGGCATCAGATGGAAAGTGGAGACGCTTTATCACCGATCCACAAACTGGAGCGCTCCTAGATTATGGCCGCGAAAGTTATGAACCTCCGCAAGCTCTTGTTGATTTCTTACTTGCGCGAGACCGAACTTGTCGATTCCCAGGTTGCAGAAGGCATGCAGCTCGTGCCGATCTTGACCATGCGCAAAGTTGGGAAAGTGGGGGCGAAACAAATAGTGAAAACCTCGGAGCTCTCTGTAGGCGACACCATCAATTGAAAACTCATGGGGGTTGGAAACTGGCTAGTCGAGCAGATGGTTCGTGCCAATGGACTTCTCCTGCCGGGAAAATATTTGAAGTACCAGCTCGTCCAATTATGGAGGCGGTCTAAAATGCGCTCATCGTTAGCTGGCAACCGCGGACTCTTTCGCAGTTCCGCCCGCCTTCGCTACCAAGCTCGTGCCGATGCGTTGAGTGCGATACTTGCCAAATGATTTGGTGGCCAACGGAAGTTCCAACTTTGCGATATGAAGCAATAACCCTGCGACCACCGCAAGAGAGTGATATTCCTAAGATTCATCAAGCTTGCCTTGACCCACTCATTCCAAAATTCACACGAGTGCCCGCCGAATACACGCTAGCGCATGCGGAGCTCTTTATTCGAGAGAAAACCCCTAACGCCTTGGCAGCCAAGAGCGGAATCTTATTCATAATTGAAAACAGAGCTATTGCCGAGGGAGATGGAGAACCACAATTCTGTGGCGTAATTTCTTTTCATAGCATTGATTTATCTGACCATGTCGCCGAACTTGGTTATTGGATAGTTGCTTCCGCTCGCGGAAAAGGTATCGGCAGAACAGGTGCTCGAGTGATTACCGACTATGGTTTTACAACTTTAAATTTTCGCCGCATCGAGGCAGTGGTGGATGTCGAAAACTTAGCTTCCCGCAAACTCCTCGATAGTGTTGGATACTTACTTGAAGGAGTGATGCGAAATAAATCAACGAGAGCCGATGGATCGCAGAAAGATATGGCTCTTTATGCGCAAACTCAGCGCGATTGGAAAGGAATATAAATGGAGAGTTTAGCACTACTCGTAGCAGCGATGATGATTGTGGGCTTCATATCGGGACCGATCGCGCTCTTACTTTCCATTGTCAGGACAAATAATTTACTTCTTAACATTTTCCGACGGGTTGTTCAATTTCTCTTTCTCGCGCTTGGCTTCTTGATCGGCGCGCAACTCCTCTTGGCTCCAATCCCGCTCGGAGTTCGCTTAGTCGGCATCTTCTGTATAGTTACAAATTACATAGCGTTGCGCCGCGAATATTTCCCTATCTTCTTTCTTCTTAATCACTTGAAAGTCCCGATTCCTTCATGGATTATCTGGAACTCACCGCGCGAACCGAAAAATTTCAAAGGCAGCCCTGGCGACACCGGAAATGGTCCAACAGGTCAGAGCTAATATCGGTACCACGGTTGACTTCATTACGAGGATAATTCAAGTCAAGGTCAGTATTTAAGGAAGTGAGTTTAAATATTTAAGGAGGGGTTGTGAGAATCTACTATGTAACAGGG
>JBCKHR010000042.1:0-4074 GCA_038905755.1 Candidatus Planktophila sp. | reverse complement strand
TACTTATTCCTGTGCTTGCAGTTCTTGTTACTACGGGAACAATTACGCAATCACAATCCGATTCAATTACCGTAGCTCTATCTGTTGCAAAAATTACAACTGTATCTGTGCTTGCAGCTCTTGTTACTAAGGGAACAATTACGCAATCACAATCCAGTTCAATTACCGCAGCTGTATCTGCTGCAAAAATTGCGGCAGATGCTGCAAAAGATGCTGCAAAAATTGCAAAAGATGTTGCAAAAGATGTTGCAAAAGCTTTAAAACGTGCTGCAAAAGCGTTAGCAAATAATGGTAATCATGCAGCACGTGAAGCGTTGATTGCATTAACACTTGGAATTAACGTCAAAGCGCTCCATGAACGCTCAAAAGCCGGTGAGTCACTTGCAACAATGGCAGGCGTAAAGAAAGAGGTACTGATTGCAGCACTTGTTCTTGATCAGACAAAGCGTATCGATGCTTTTGTAGCTGCTGGCAAGATCACAGTTGCACAAGCCATAATCCTGAAGGCTGGACTAGTTCTCCGCGTAACTGCTGAAGTAAATACAGTTGGCGACAAAAAAGGCGGCCATCACAAAGGTGACAAAATAGATTACAAGGATTAATGACAACGACCGCGATTAAGACATCATAAAAGTCTTAATATCGTTTCCTAACCCCTCCCCTGTGGGTGAGGAAACCCCGCCACGTACTTCGATATACGTGGCGGGTGAGGAAACCAGCCACGTACTCTATATACGTGGCTGGTTTCCTTTGCCGAGTGAGAAACTTCCACGAAAACTCCAAAATTTGTCTCTCACCTGATAGAACAGCACACCTCCGAGCGCACACCCCGCCACCCACTTGCATAAGCGCAGGTCAGAGACCATGGCCTGCATATTTTTTAGTTTTTAACTTCGTGCCACATTCGTTTAGCCACTACTACATCACGCCGCTAGATAGTTGTGGGTGGAGTACGAATAGGCTACGATTTTTTCATGAAATCAAAGAGACGTTATGTCTTCCCAGCCATTGCAACAATTGCCGTACTTATTTTTTCATTCCTACCGCAGTCAGCTACAGCAAACCCAAATGCAAACTCTAGCGCTGCAGCTTTCTGGACAGCAGACAAAATCAAGAATGCTAAGGCTTTCGATATGGTTTTTGAAGCTGGTTCAAAAGAAGGAAAGCGCGTTACGGTCGCAAAGGGTGCCAACAGTATAATCGTGGGTGCCAGCAATAAAACCCTAACTGGGTCAGTGTTGGGCGCTCCCTGGGAGGCTGGCGGATTGCCTTTGATGGCATCAGGAAAAGTATTCTTCAGAATCGGAACATCTAATTATCAATGTTCAGGGTCACTCGCACAAGAGGGTAATTCATCACTATCTATTGTCTTAACCGCAGGTCACTGTCTATACGACAACAAAACTCAAAGATATGTTACAAACTTTATATTCATTCCAAGTTATGACATAAACCTTGTAACTATCTCTGGTTGTACTGGAAGCAATAAGTGTTGGTCTGCTATGGGTCTTGAAGCCCACCCTGATTTTATGTCACAAACATCGTTCACATATCAAGCCACATGGTTTGATTGGGGATTCGCAACTATAAAAGAACTCAAAAACAATTTGTTGCCCGATGCAAATGGCAATTCCTTCCCACTTGTAACTACTACTCAACTGGATAGACACACTGCTGTCAACGCTTTCGGTTATCCTGCTGGAAAACCATACAATGGCAAGGATTTGATTTATTCATTTGGTCTTATTGGATTTGACTCTAATAATGAAAATAAAACATATTCCCTAGCAAGCAATATGACAGGTGGGGCTTCTGGTGGTCCTTGGTTAAGTGGAACTCTTTCAGCCACTCTATACAGTGGCAATCTCTCTTCGGTGAATTCATATAAGTACCTATCAGATAAAAATCACATGTATGGTCCTAAGTTTGGCAGCGCCACAAACAATACTTATCAGCTAGCGTTAGCAAAGTAAGGGAACAAATAATTCCTTTGTACCAGTTGGGGCAACTCCGTAGGAGTCCGTTACTGTTTAACTGGGTCATCGAAGACCATACTGGTACGTTGCCAGCAGAAATTCGTACACGGTTAATAGAGTTGGCCACCCCAAACAAAGTAATAAATCCCGGAACAGGCTCAGTTAATCTCTTGCTCGATCAGCACATATTAAACTAATGTAATTGTATGAGAAATTCCGCGCTTCAAATTGCCGCTCGGGTGGTAATTGCTGGCATCGCATTTGCTTACCTTATTCCTGCACCTGCATATGCAGCGCCCCGATACAAAATTAACGTTACCTATATAGCACAAGATGGCGCTTCAACAGAGCACTGGACATTGCAATGTAAGCCGACTCGCGGAACACATAAGAGCGCAAAGAAAGCCTGCGCGGCGCTACTAAAAGTGAAAGATCCTTTCAAGCCAAGTGATCCGAATCTGATGTGTACGCAACAATACGGTGGCCCTGAAAGCGCCGTTGTCAAAGGAATCTGGAGCGGCAAGAAGATACGTGCCAATTTTTCAAAGATTAATGGTTGCGAGATTGCCAGATGGCAAAAAGTTCAGGCACTTCTCATAAATAAGTAGTCTGATGGATATCAACGATTACGCCCGCGAGTACGAAGCATCAACCGAGTACTTCTTTGAAAAATTTGCAATGGTGACATCTGCCGATTTGGAGAAGCACATCCCTGATGGTTGGTCGTCTAGGCAGATTGTCCACCACATGGCAGATAGCGAGGCCCAGTCCTACGCCCGCCTTCGCCGTCTCATCGCCGAACCTATTGGTTCGACTATTCAGGGATATGACGAGGGGCTCTGGGCACAAAACGCAACCCTTGGTTACAGAGAACTTCCAATTGAGAACTCCATCGCTGTCTATCAGGCAGTACGCGCTGCAAGTCTGGACATTCTCAAAAGGTTGACGATGGAAGACCTTGAGCGCTCCGGAGTTCACACTGAGAGCGGTCACTACACCATGATGAATTGGCTACGGGCTTACACCAAACATCCCCGCGCGCATGCAGATCAAATGATGGAAGCTGTAACCGCCATCATGATTGCACCCTCTCTGGAAGGTATGCCGTCAGAACCCGTCTTCTGAGAAGAGGGTGCATGTAGCCGAGATTGTCCTGGGGAGCGTTAAGTTAGCGAGAATGTCTCCCGCTCAGCGAAATAAATAGAAGAGTCGCCCTATAAGCCGGATCCTGTCCCCCGATTGCGCAGGTGGATCACCATGTACCAATTTAGTGAAGACTTTCAGATCGAGTTAATACTCTACAAGTTGAAGCGTTATGTTGGTGCGGAAAAAGGGCCACCATACATTCACAATATCTACCTGCCAATGACCGGACTTATACAAGCCCTCGGGAAATTAGCCGAAAAAGATGAGATCAATAGGAAAAATAGCGAAAAAGAATTAGTCCGACTTTGAATTCATAAATTCTTGAAAGAATTTTGCTGCTTGTCGATAAACTTTGCCATCTTCTCGCTTGCCAACAGCAACAACAAGTAGAACTATTTCTTCTTCATCTACCCAATAAACTAACCGATGGCCAGATTTTGCGATTTTTATTTTATAAAATCCTTCGAGTTCGCCACTTAACGCAGCGCTAAGAATTCGTGGCTCATCCAGTCGCCGATCTAAAACCTTAATGAATTGCTCTTTGACTCCATTGTCCAATTTGCGCCACGATTTCTGCGCGGCGCTTCCCATTTGCAGCGAATATCGCGGCATTACAAATTCCTTAGTTCTGTAAGTGTAAAAGCTTTAGACTTATCTTTTCCAGCCATCGCTTTTAACACGACTGGCGAAATTTCGAGTTCCCATAATTTTTCAAGCAGTTCATCAAAATATTCAGGACTTAGGACATAAAAGGTGGCTTTGTTGTTTGTAAGAACAGCAAACGGTTGCTTTTTGGCCTTCTTCATTGCTTCGTGCGGATTTTGTTTGAATGCAGAAATTGTCGTCGTGAGTTCGGTCAGAATGTGCTCCACTTCTACCTCCTTTCTTTGTGGTCTAAATTTAGACTGAAATTTAGACTTCTGCAATTCGAGCGTAAGGGTCGTTGTATTTT
>JBCKHR010000041.1:0-5574 GCA_038905755.1 Candidatus Planktophila sp. | reverse complement strand
TGATCCAACATGATGAATGGGTCAAGTTCAGCCAGATCAACGCCTGCAAATGCGCGACGAACAGGAAAGCCTTCTCCTTCTAAACCTTGTGGCGCAGTAGTAACGCTCTTAACTTTTCGCGCGCGCGCACCAGGTGCGGCAGTAACACGAGGAAGGATAGTTATATCGGCGACGGTTACGGCAGGCATGGGATGGACTCCAGTCTTAGAGCGCTTTCAGCGCGGATACAACTTTAGTGAGCGAAGCTTTCGCATCGCCAAAGAGCATCATTGTCTTTGGATCGAAGAGCAATTCGTTTTCGATTCCAGCAAAACCTGGACGCATCGAGCGCTTAAGGAAGATGATGTTTGCCGCCTTGGAGACTTCTAAAATTGGCATCCCGTAAATTGGGCAACCAGGAGAAGTGAGCGCCGCAGGATTAACAACATCATTTGCACCAATAACAATTGCAACATCGGTCTGAGCGAAAGTTGGATTAACTTCATCCATTTCAACGAGTTGATCATAAGGAACGCTCGCTTCGGCAAGAAGTACATTCATATGTCCCGGCATACGACCTGCCACAGGATGGATGCCATAAGCAACATCAATTCCCTTGGCAATCATGATGTCAGCAAGTTCGCGCACCGTGTGTTGTGCTTGAGCAACCGCTAGACCAAAGCCTGGAACGATAACTACGCGACGTGCATAGTTAAGCAAAATCGCAACATCATCTGGTGAACCAGAGCGAACAGAGCGGTTTTCACTTCCCTCTGCAACTGCTTGTGGCTTGGCAGTGAATGCACCGAATAGCGTTCCAAATAGCGAACGCCCCATAGCTTCTGCCATCTTGCGGGTAAGAATTGTTCCTGATGCGCCAACCAGAGTTCCAGCGATAATCAAGAGAACTGAGTCCAGTACATAACCACTTGTCGCCACAGCTAAACCAGTAAATGCATTTAAGAGTGAGATAACAATTGGAACATCTGCTCCACCAACTGGAAGTACAAAGAGCACGCCGAATAGAAGTGAAAGCCCAGCTAAAACAAGTAGCGGAGTGGTGCCGAGAGCTGAAACAACCCATGCCCCAACGCCCAAAACGCTGGCCAGGGTGGCAGCGATAATAAAACGTCCGCCTGCGAAAACGACTGGACGAGTAGTCATTAACTCTTGAAGTTTTAAGAAAGTAATGATTGAACCACTAAACGCGACACATCCAACTATCACGGTAAAGACAGTGAAAATAACTACTGCAGTGGTTGCCTCCGCACCTAAATACAAATATTCAACACTTGCAACGAGGGCAGCTGCGCCACCACCGGCACCGTTCAATAGAGCAACAAGTTGTGGCATCTGTGTCATTTGAACTTTGCGCGCTACCGGAACTCCAATAAGTAAACCAAGGGCAATTGCTCCAAGAATCCAACCTAGGTTGTTGAGGGGAAGCGCATGAGCCGCGGATCCATCTTTAGGTTTGGCAACAAAAAAGAAGACTACGAGCGTTGCGAGCGTTGCTCCAAATGCGCCAATTAAATTACCTCGGCGAGCAGTACGTGGGTGTGACAAACCTTTTAAGGCGAGAATAAAAGCCACGCCGGCAGCTAGGCCGATTAAGTTATAAAGCAGGGGGCTCATTATTTCTTCCCCTTAAACATTTCGAGCATTCGATCCGTAACTACGAAACCGCCAGCCATATTGATCGTTGCGAGCACTACTGCTGCTAGCGCTAAACCAAGTTCAAGATTGGTACTGCTGTGATCGGCAACGATGATGGCTCCAACCAAAATCACGCCGTGAATTGCGTTAGCACCGCTCATAAGCGGGGTGTGAAGGGTTGAAGAAACTTTCGAAACCACTTCAAATCCCACGAAGACAGCTAAGACGAAGATTGAGATAGCCGCTATTGCTTCCATTATTTTCCTCCTGCGCTTCGTCTGGCACCTTCATGCGTAACGGCGGCGCCGTCAATAATTTCATCGTCAAAATTAAGATTAAGTAACGCCGCACTTTCTTCCGTGGCTGGCTTAATCATGAGTGTCAATAAATTGACAACGTTCCGCGAATACAAACTTGAAGCATGAAAAGGCAATTGGCTTGGAACATCTTTGCCACCCCAAATACGAACGCCATTTGGGGTAAGAATGATTTCACCCGGTTTTGAACCTTCAACATTTCCACCAGTTTCTGCAGCAAGGTCGATGATGACCGCTCCTGACCCCATTGACTCAACCATTGCTGCAGTGACTAAGCGTGGAGCAGTTCGCCCCGGAACCGCTGCAGTAGTAATAAGCACATGCGATTTGGCAATATAAGGGGTGAGTAACTCGCGTTGTTTAGCTGCTCGCTCATCCGTCATCTCGCGCGCATAACCGCCAACGCCTTCCAGAGATTCAAGTTCGAGTTCAATAAATGTTGCGCCCATCGACCTGACTTCCTCGGCCGAAGATGGTCGCACATCGTAGGCCGAAACAACTGCACCTAAGCGGCGAGCGGTTGCAATCGCTTGCAGACCAGCAACGCCTGCTCCAAGAACCAAGACTTGCGCAGGCGTAACTGTTCCTGCAGCGGTCATGAGTAGCGGAAAGAAACGTGGAGATAGCTCAGCACCGACAAGTACTGCTCGATACCCAGCACATAGCGCTTGTGAAGTGAGCGCATCCATAGATTGCGCGCGAGAAATTCTAGGTACTAATTCAAGTGAAAAAGCTGTGACACCAGCGTTGACTGCAGCCTCAATTGAGTCAACCGCAGTAACAGGGGAGAGAAAACTTATCGTGACGGCGCCTTTTTTTAATTTCGACATTTGCGCGGGCGATAGCGGTTGCACGGAGAGCACGACATCGGCGCTAGAGAGCACTTCACCGCTACTTACTGAAGCACCTGCGCTTTGATATTGGGAATCTGAGGCTTGCGCATATAAACCAGCGCCAGATTCGATTGCGACTGCAAGACCCAGTCGCGTTAACTTACTAATTACATCAGGAACAAGGGCGACTCTTTTTTCGCCATCTCGAATTTCTTTTGGAACAGCAATAAGCATATGACAAATACTAATGCTTAAAGCCCGTAAGTTCGCCCCGTGTGATGTGGTACACAATTGATTGCATAGTGGTTCGACGATGGTAGGCCTCGCGCCAAACGACCGATTTTGGCCCATCTATAACACTTGCTGCTACCTCTTCGCCTCTGTGAGCAGGTAGGCAGTGCATAAAGATTGAATCTTTTTCAGTTTTTGCCATCATTGTTTCCGTTACTGCAAATGGTGATAGCGCCTTGAATTTTTCCACGCGATCGCTTTCAGAATCTCCCATTGACATCCATGTGTCGGTATATAAAACGCTGGCATCTTTACTGGCCGCCTCTGGATCGTGCAGCACTTCTACTTTGCCACCGCTCTTGGCGGCAATGTTTTTTGCAATTTTTACAACACTTTGGTTAGGTGCCCACTTTCCAGCGGGTGTTGCTGCGACAACGTGTGCCCCCATAATCGCGCCCATTATTAACCAAGCGTTGGCAATGTTATTTCCATCGCCGAGGTAAACAAATTTACGTCCTGAAATATCGCTCCCAAAATTTTCACGAATTGTTAACCAGTCAGCCAGCAATTGCGTTGGGTGATCATCGTCAGTCAAGGCATTGATAACTGGAATCGTTGCGTTAGCGCCGAGCTCATCTACATCGGATTGAGCAAAAGTTCGGATAATAAGCGCGCTGCAATAACCACTGATAATCCTTGCTGTGTCTGCAATTGTTTCACCGCGTCCAAGTTGTAGCTCGTCACCACGGATAAAAATTGGTGTCCCACCTAAATGTGCCACAGCGGTCTCTGATGCAAGGCGGGTACGCGTTGAAGGCTTAGTCATATAAATGGCGACCGTCTTGTTGGTCAGCGCGGTACTGGAACGGAGCGGATTAGCCGCGAATTCACTGGCGGTATCCAGCAGTAATTCAACATCGGAGCGAGATAAATGTTGGGTGCGCAGCAAGTCCTTCATATCCGCAATTCTACCCGCATACATACCTCTCAATACCAGAGTATTCTTCTCGCATTATGAAAATGGGAATCTTTAGAAAAGTTGGAAGCGCCCTTGATGGCAATACTGATCTTCTCACGCGCCCAGTCCCACTTGAAGATGATGGTGGACACGATCGCTATTCACATTATGTAAAGAAAGATAAAATTGTTGAATCGGCAGTAACTGGCAAAACCGTTAAAGCTTTATGCGGCAAGAAATGGGTTCCTTCGCGCGATCCTGAAAAATACCCAATTTGCCCAGCTTGTAAAGAAATTTATGCCGGACTGCGACCTGCTCCAGAAGGTAAAGCGTAATAAGCGCCGCGTTGCAATGGCTGCGCCAGCCATTGGTGCTAGAGGTGCGAGCGCGTGGTTAGAGTATTTTTTCGAGGCATACCCGATACTCTAAAAATCCTCATGAAGCGCTTAAGAGTATTACTCGTACTTGCATTAATTGCGAGTGGGTTTTTCGTGCCAATTTACGCGAACACGGATAACCAGCCTAGGCGCGTGCTTTCAGGCTGGATACCTTACTACTCCGTAAAGAGCGTTCTTCCTTTTGTAAAGAAGATTCCAGTCCTTCCAGCGCCCGCTAGCGATGCACCAATTACTTGTGACGATAATGAATTCTCGCTGGAAGATCTGGCGCTGATTAACAATTCGTATCTTTATCGGAACAGAGATTTAATGAAAGAAGTAATGCCGTTTTGGTATACCTTGAAAAGCCCAACCGTTATTCGCGATGATTATGTAACCGGTAATCCCTCGTGGCCGATGGCCGGTGTGCTCTGTCTCATGCGCAAAAGTGGTGTTTTAATTATTCCAAGCATTACCGATGGAACTAAAAAATTAGTGTTATCAAAATACTTAGCAGATCCCAAAGTGCGGGCTGAAATCGTTAAGACAATTGTGGATTTAGTGAATAGAAAGAATTTCGATGGAATTGATTTAGATTTTGAAGGCTTTGCGTTTGTGGACGGCAGCGCAACTTGGCCAAGTACTGCACCGAATTGGATTCTCTTCATTAAAGAGCTAGCTTCCGTGTTGCACGAGAATAAGAAAATTTTATCTGTCACGACCCCTGTTCACTTTAACCCGTTAGAGAAAAGTAAGGGCTACACCGTTTATTCGTGGGCAGCTATTGCGCCATCAATCGATCGTTTACGAATTATGACCTATGACTATTCAGTGGCTAAACCGGGACCTATAGGACCAATTTTCTGGGCCGATAAAACAATTCGATACGCAATAAGTGTTATGCCAGCATCAAAAGTTTTCATCGGCTTACCTGGTTATGGCCGTGATTGGATAACTTCAATAACCGGAACGTGTCCGACATCTGCACCTCCCAGCGTATCTTCGTCGGCGAAAGCTGCGACATTTAAAATGAATTATGCAAGTGCTAAAGCGGCAATAGATGGGGCAACGCCGATATTCGATGAGAAGAGCAGCGAAGCAACATATTCATATGTGCGGACTTTCAATGGTGAAACGGCGACAGGTGCTGCGACGACTTGCAACGTTGCGCGCACTGTCTGGTTTCAAAATTCCCGCAGTTTTGCTGAACGAACAGCGCTAGT
>JBCKHR010000040.1:0-5669 GCA_038905755.1 Candidatus Planktophila sp. | reverse complement strand
CGGAGTTTAGAGATTGGTCAATTCACGCGCACGAGCGCAATCGCGCGCCATTTGCTCTAATAGCGGTGCTAGGCCATCGAATTTCAATGTATCGCGCAACCTCCAACCAAATTCGATTGTTGCCATTTTGTCGTAGAGATCCAAACCAACTTGATCGAGTGCATAGGCTTCAACTTGTCGTTCCCGAACACCTGCAAAAGTTGGACTAGCACCGATAGAGATCGCTGCTGGCCAGCGATCTATTCCGACCGTTAACCACCCAGCATAAATTCCATCCAATGGGATTGTTTGGTTCTCCAAATTTCCCAAATTAGCAGTCGGATAGCCAATTTCACGACCGCGCGCTTCCCCGTGAATCACCAAGCCATCTAAACGATGTGGCCGGGAGAGTAACTCGCTCGCCCTTTGGACATCTCCTTGCATAATCAGATTGCGGATCCTTGTGGAGGAAATAACTTCACCATCGCTTTTCAAAGGGAGAACAATTACTTGGAAACCTAAATCTTGCCCAGACTTAGTCAGAGTCTCAACGTTTCCAGCAGCTTTAAAACCATAAGTAAAGTTCGCACCGACCACCACTTTGGTGGCAGAGAGCTGTTCAATAAGAATTGCCGCCACAAACTCCGCCGGAGACATCGCGGCAAATTCTTTAGTGAATTTAGCGACGGTAACTTGATCTACGCTATGTATTTTCAATAACTCAATTCGAGCGCTTAGCACCGTTAATAAGGTAAGCGTTCGATCGGGTGCAAAAACTGTGGTCGGGTGCGGGTCGAAAGTCAGCGCGATGATTTTTTCACCGTTAGCAATCTCTTTTGCGCGATTGAGAATTTCTTGGTGTCCTTTATGGACTCCGTCGAAAACTCCAATGACAACAACGCTCATCTGCTCATTCTCTCAGTATCAATTTGCTGCTGCAAATACAGCGATCGGCTTAGCGCTACCATCTTTATTGCTCAATAGCGCAATCAGGCGGCCATCTGGAGATATTCCTGCAAATATGCCTTCCGTTGAATTAGGCGTTAATACTCGCCCAAATGAGAGTTCATTGACTTCATCGCGCACTAATTCTCGACTCTGGAAAGTAGCTCGGGCAACGTCAGTCAAATTGAGCGGGGTGAATTCTCCGCGCTTGAGCGAATCCAGTGAAATCGAGCTGGAGAGATCAAATCCTGCAACGCGCGAGCGACGGAGCGAATTTAAATGACCGCCAACGCCTAACGCCTCACCGCAATCGCGCGCAATTGCCCGAATGAAAGTTCCAGCGGAACAAGTAACTTCGATATCTACTTCAATCGCTTCTTCCTTGCGTCGGATTTCTCGAATATCGAGTTGGGAAATTGTTACTTCACGAGGTGAGAGTTGAACATCTTCACCTGCACGAACTCGCTCGTATGCGCGTTCACCCTTAACTTTCACGGCCGATACCGAGGACGGCCTCTGTAAAATGGTTCCACGCATTTTCACTAGAGCGTTCTGGATTTTTTGGTTGGTAATATTAGAAACATCCCCGCGTGAAATAACTTCACCTTCAACGTCATCGGTTACGGTAGCGGCGCCCAAAACAATGGTCCCCTGATAGCTTTTATCACCAGCAGTGATGTATTGCAGAAGTCGCGTGCCATTTCCAAAACCTAAAACCAAAATACCGGTTGCCATTGGATCGAGAGTTCCGGCATGTCCAACTTTTCGTGTTCCCAGAGCGCGGCGGGCGATTGCCACGACGTCATGGCTAGTCATTCCTGGTTCTTTATCTACAACCAGAAAGCCCTCAGTAACCACTACTCATTTTCATCAATAATCTTCCGGGTTTTATATGGATCTTCTCCCCCAGCATAAGTTGCGCCACTTCGCAGCGCTGCAACTTGTGCGTCAAGTTCGTGCACTTTAGTTAGGAGTGAATCAAGGGCTAGCGCACTCTCTGGCAAACCATCAAGGAAGAATTCAATACTTGGCGTTATGCGGATGCCGAGTTCTCGCCCAACGGTTGAGCGAATTAAACCTTTAGCGCTCTCTAGCGCCGCCGCGCTTGCCTCCCGTTCGACCTCACCGCCCAAGACGGTGTAGAAAATGGAGGCGTGTTGCAAATCGCCAGTCACGCGCGCATCAGTGAGAGTGACAAAGCCCAGACGCGGATCTTTAATCTTCGTCTCTAAGAGCTGCGCCACAACCACTTTGATGCGGTCGGCAACTTTTTCGCTGCGGTGTGATTGAGCCATCTCTTATGCTCGCTTTTTCTCGCGCATCTCGAATACCTGAACGATATCTCCAGCTTGGAGCTCCTTGCTATTGCCAACTCCGATACCGCACTCAAATCCTTCACGAACTTCAGTGGCATCATCTTTAAAGCGCTTGAGCGAATCAATTGTGAGATTATCCAAAACAATTACACCATCACGCAAGATTCGAGCTTTAGCGTTACGACGGATAATTCCATCTTTAACGATTGAACCTGCGATATTTCCGACCTTGCTAGATTTGAAGATCTCGCGAACTTCGGCGTTACCGAGTACAACTTCTTCGAACTCTGGTTTGAGTAAGCCCTTAAGGGAGAGTTCAATCTCTTCAATGGCTTCATAGATGACTGAGTAGAAGCGAACTTCAACGCCTTCCTGATCAGCAAAGATTGCAGTTTGTGGTTCTGGCTTAACGTTAAAGCCAATAACAACTGCAGTAGATGCGCTAGCCAAAGTGATATCGCTCTTTGTAATTGCACCAACGCCACGGTGAATAACGCGCAAATCAACTTCAGCACCGACATTGAGTTGGACAAGTGCATCTTCGAGGGCTTCAACCGAACCGCTCACATCACCCTTAAGAATGAGATTGAGCGTTGTGATCTTAGATTGCTCCATGAAGTCTTCCAGTGAAACCTTCTTGCGCGCTTTAGCAAGTTGAGCATTTCGCACTGCAGCTTGACGCTTCTCAGCAATCTGACGCGCAGTTCTATCCTCATCTGTAACTAAGAAGGTATCACCCGCGTTTGGAACCGAGGTGAACCCAAGAACCTGAACTGGACGCGATGGTCCAGCTTCATGAACGGGTTGACCATCTTCATCGAGCATCGCACGCACACGACCAAACGCGCTTCCTGCAACGATGGAATCGCCAATCTTTAGCGTTCCGCGTTGAACGAGAACTGTTGCAACAGGTCCACGACCACGGTCTAAGTGCGCTTCGATTGCAACACCGCGCGCTGAATCATCAGCAATGGCACGCAAATCAATTGCAGCATCGGCAGTAAGGAGAATCGACTCGATTAGCTCATCAATTCCAACTCCTGTTTTAGCAGATACGTTTACGAAGATTGTTGCTCCGCCGTACTCCTCTGCAATTAAGTTGTACTCAGTTAGCTGTTGACGCACCTTCTCGGGATTTGCGCCTTCTTTATCAATTTTATTTACCGCCACAACAATTGGAACATCGGCAGCTTGTGCGTGATTGAGCGCTTCAATTGTCTGAGGCATGATTCCATCATCAGCGGCAATTACAAGAACAGCAATATCGGTAACTTTGGCGCCACGAGCACGCATTGCGGTAAAAGCTTCGTGACCTGGTGTATCAATGAAAGTAATTGCGCGAACCTTGCCGCCATGATCGTGGTGAATTTGGTAAGCACCGATGTGCTGCGTGATTCCACCAGCTTCAGATTTCATAACTTCGCTCTTGCGAATTGCATCAAGGAGAGAAGTTTTACCATGATCAACGTGACCCATAACGGTTACTACCGGCGGACGAGCCACCAGGCTCCCTGGATCAAGAGTTGCCAACTCTTCAATTAAATCGATATCGAAACCTTGCAACAGTTCGCGATCTTCATCTTCAGGACTTACTAAGTTAATGACATAACCAAGTTGGGCACCGAGAATTTCAAAAGTTTCGGCATCCACTGATTGCGTTGCGGTAACCATTTCTCCTAAGTGAAAGAGTGCTGAAACTAAAGCTGCCGGATCTGCGCCAATTTTATCGGCGAAGTCGGCCAGGGATGCCCCTCGTCGCATCCGGATAGAAGTTTTTCCATCTCCATGCGGAATAACTGCGCCACCAAGTTGTGGGGCTTGCATATTATCGAATTCATCACGCAACGCTTTTCTTGATTTCGGTTTTCTCTTACTACTCTTACTTGCATTCTTTCCAAAAGCTCCACCTGCGCCACCACGTTGTGGTGGACGGGCACCAGCTGGACGTGCACCTGGCGCACCAGCAGTTGATGGACCTGAACTCTTATACGGACCGCTACTTGGTGCTCCAGTACGTGGTGGGAAATTTCCCCCGACCGATGGTGGACGTGGACCCGATGGACGCGCAGCAAATCCGGGGCGAACAGATCCGGGGCGCGGACCCGACATTCCGAGGCGCCCACCGGCGCCGGGCGCGCCAGTTGGACGTGGCGGTGGGCGATGGGTTCCGCCACTAGTTGAAAATGGATTATTTCCGGGACGTGGTGGGCGTGGAAGCACGCCAGCGGTTGAAAATGGATTATTTCCGGGACGTGGCGCTGGTTTTGGTAGCGCAACTGGCGCGGTTGGAATTGCCAATGGTGCACTCTGAGCAACTTGTTCTCCCTTGATGAGGGCTGCTATATCTACGCCAAGTTCTACTGCTAGTTGCACAGCTTCTTCGGCGGAAACTTCACTCACCGGTTTTGCTACAACTTTTTTCCCAGCCGTCTTCTTTACCGGCTGCTTCGCTTCAATCAGTTTTGCGTCAGGAAACATCTCAGTGAGCTTTCGCACGACTGGAGCTTCAACCGTTGATGATGCAGAGCGAACAAATTCGCCCAATTCTTGGAGTTTTACAAGTACTTCCTTGCTCGACATGCCGAGTTGTTTTGCTAACTCATGTACGCGGACCTTTGACACATTTCTCCTGTCTTGGCCCGCCTTAAAAATTTTTTAAGAGCGCGAGCCTTAGTTTTTCGACCTCATAGTTCTAGCGAGCTCATTTGAGTTTCATATCTTTCGCATCCATTTCTTCTAAATATCTCTGAACTTCAGCGATATCCGGCGCTTCCGTTAGCTTAAAAGCAGAACGAAAAGCGTTCCGTTCAATTGCTCTCTTTAAACACTTTCGATGAACCCACGCACCTCTTCCATGGGCTTTGAGATCTGGAGTTACTACTCCATCTATCAAAACCATACGTAAAAGTGCCGCAGGGTTCTCGCGTTTGCGGCAACTTATGCAGCTGCGTATTGGAAAGATACGAAGATTCACTTACTCCGCCGCCATCCGCTCGAATTCAACTCCCTTATCGTAGCGATAGCTGCTCAAAAACCCTAAATTACAGCTGGGTTATCAGGGTGAATATCGATTCGCCACCCAGTTAAGCGCGCAGCAAGTCGAGCATTCTGTCCATCTTTGCCGATTGCTAGCGAGAGTTGATAATCAGGAACAGTAACTTTTGCCGAGCGCGACAAAAGGTCGATTATTTCGACTTTAGAAACTTTCGCTGGAGCTAGCGCATGGCCGATAAAAGTGGCTGGATCTTCGGACCAGTCGACGATATCGATTTTCTCACCGTGTAGCTCATTCATCACTGCCCGCGCGCGCGAACCCAGCGGGCCAATAAGTGAGCCTTTTGGACTTACCCCAGCGCGGTGGGTACGTACTGCAATTTTTGTGCGGTGCCCTGCTTCGCGAGCAATAGCCATGATTTCAACGATGCGATC
>JBCKHR010000039.1:0-6526 GCA_038905755.1 Candidatus Planktophila sp. | reverse complement strand
ACATGCAAGCAAGAAATACACCTGCGTTAAATCAGGTAAAAAGTTGGTCTGGAATAAAGGAGTAAAGATTTCTGTTGCAAAGCCTGTTGTAACACCAAAACCGAGTGCAAGTGCGACTCCAACACCAACACCAACACCAACGCCAACACCAACTGGCTACACCATGCAACAAGTGGCGACAAATAACAAAGCATCTAGTTGTTGGACAGTTATCAATGGTTGGGTCTATAACTTGACCAATTTTATAGACTCTCATTATGGCGGCGCCGGTGCTATTACAATGCTGTGCGGTATCGATGGCAGTGCATTATTTAATGCCCAACATCTTAACGACACTAGTGTCGCTCAAGATTTAGCCACATTTCGAATCGGAATAAAGAAGTAATGTAGGTTTCATGATGAAAAATAGTCCAGTCGGGCGCGGTATGGAGCATTTCTTCTCTTCATAACTGTGTACACGCACGCGCCAAGACATTATCGTGATCTATGACGGAGAATGCCGACTATGTAGGTCAAGGAGGCTGTAGATTTTGTGCCCAAATCGGTATTGATTACACTGGACCTGGGTTTATTTATTTGATGACTCACTCTTACTTAGAATCCCATAAACTTGGAATTTACTTATCTGAATTTGATATGCCATAAGGTGGGTTGGACTGAAACAGTAGATGCCTCGGAAATAGACCTAACCAACCATCTGGGTAAAGGTAGAAGAGTTGAGTAGAGTGAAGAGATGAAGCGGACTTTAGCCTTAGGTATTGTTGTTGCGATTTTCGCTTCTGTTCCTAGTGCTTTTGCAGTAACACCTAAAGCAGGTGGAACCTGTTCTAAAGCTGGTGCTACCTCTGCCTATGCGGGTAAGAAATACACCTGCGTTAAATCAGGTAAGAAATTGGTCTGGAACAAGGGCGTAACGGTTCCAGTTCCAAAGCCTGTTGCAACACCAACACCAACTGCCAATCCGTTTGCAGCCGCAGCCGCAGCAGCAAGAGATAAAACCGCAGCCGAAGCCGCAACCGCAGCCGCCGCAGCAAGAGATAAAACCGCAGCCGAAGCCGCAGCCGTAGCAGCAAGAGATAAAACCGCAGCCGCAGCCGCAGCCGTAGCAGCAAGAGATAAAACCGCAGCCGCAGCCGCAGCCGCAGCCGCAGCCGTAGCAGCAAGAGATAAAGCAATTGCAGATAAGGCAGAAGGTATTACCTGTCCGGGCAATGGAAAATGTGAGATTGGAAATATAGGCCCTGGTGGTGGAATTGTTTTCTATGTAGCACCAGCGCCTCAATCTTGGGGACAGTATCTAGAAGTTGCACCTGCTACTTGGAATGGCAGAAGCACTGACCCAACGGCTCCGTGGTGTGATGTAACAGATGTTTCTCTTGTATCCAAGGTGACGGACCCAAAACTTAAGAGATTAATTGGTGATGAGATTGGTAAAGGCAGCGGCAATACGCAGTTAATGACCGCCTACTGTAAATCGGGGGCTGCCAATTTAGCCAGCGCCTATCGTGGTGGTGGCAAATCAGATTGGTTCCTGCCATCAAAAGATGAACTCAATCAACTCTGCCAGTATGCAAGAGGGCAGGCGCAAAGTGCCGCGCGTTGCGACGTCACTGGCACATTGAAGGTGGGCTTTGCTACCGATCTCTACTGGAGTTCCTCTGAGGGCTTCGCGAGCTTCGCGTGGTCCCAGTACTTCTACGGCGGGTACCAGAACTACGACAATAAGAACTTCCCTGGCTACGTTCGTCCAGTCCGGGCTTTTAGTTAATTCATCTATTCATCTATTTAACAATTTTGCTTTTTAACTTGGCGGTTTCAAGTTCCAAGCGCAAACAGTGCGGCGTGATGTGATTTGAAATCAAAGGCATCGGGAGTGAACAGTTCTGCTGGACAGCAGCGCCGGCTTCGGTTGCGAAAAGAGCAAGTAAGGTCGTCACATCTATCTTCGCCATCGCAACAGGTGAGTTCGACGAAGTTGCGGAGTCAAAATTTATATTGCGTAGCAATGCTTTTTTGATCGCCATCATTTGATGTGATGTACGGAACACGCCAAATAGTGACGGATGGAATAGTTCCAAGAGTGCTACCCCCCGCACAAATATCCCTTTGGGAAGATCGCTATGAAAGGATTAGTTTGTAAAAGAGAAGCAATACATGAGTGGCTCAGGGCCCATTGGAATTATGCGTGAGGAGCAATAAATGCAAGGGATTAATAAAGCCATTAAACGTTTAGTGATTGGGCCAGAAGGCGAGCTCGGCCTCTCTCCGTTAACGGAGTCTGATGTTGTTAAGCAAGGAAATCTCTCGAGACGAAATCTCTTACTTTCCCTTGGAGTAGCGGGAGTTGCAGCTGCGGGTTCGGCTCTTAGCTTGATTAAATACAGCGAGGAAGCGAGTGCAGCAGCAGGGTTAACGAGCGCAGATCACCAATGGTGCAAGATCATCGATTTAAGAAAATGTGTGGGCCTGCGCCTCTGTGTAACTTCCTGCCAGACTCGCCACGGATTGCCAGCCGATCAGACATGGATAAGAGTTCTCTCATGGGAAAGTGACGATGGCAAAAAGCACTTTCAGCCGGTTCCTTGTCAAATGTGTGAAAATCCACCTTGCGTTGCTGTATGTCCAGTAAGCGCAACATTTAAGAATCCACAAGGTATTATCCTCACCGATCAAGATCTTTGCATTGGCTCGCGAGCTTGTATGGCCGCCTGCCCGTATGAAGCTAGGTACTTCAACTGGGATAAATCTATTCCTGCCACCAAGATGCCAGGACCTGCGCATAACACGCCAGAGTTTCCAGCGAATCAAATCGGCACAGTCGGTCAGTGCGTGCTCTGCGCCGATCGAATGCCGTTTTCCAAAGAATTGCCATCATGCGTTGAGGCTTGTCCAAACGGTGTCCTTTATATTGGCGATTTTATTAGCGACGTTGCTGTGAACGGTAAGGTAACGGTAAGGCTCTCTACTTTCCTTAAGGAAAATAATGCGGTTCGCTTCAAGGAAGAACTCGGAACAAGTCCGCGTACTTTCTACATCTTGAAAGAGGGTCAACCTCTCGGCGGTCCAGTAGGAGGTGTCAAGTGAGTATCGAAGTGAACTCAATTGGTCTCTCGGAGGTCGTGGAAACGTCGATGCGTTCGCTACGAAAGTCGAGTGCTAAGTTTTGGATTGCAATAGGAGCGTTATCTGCTCTTGTCCTGCTAGGAATTGTTGCGTGGGCAATTCAACTTAAGGTCGGAATGGGCGTTGCTGGGTTTACAGATAGATCATTCTGGGCTGTCGATATGGCAAATGTTGTGGCTTTCATAGGATTCTCCTACGGGGGAGCGGTTGTGTCAGCGATTCTACTTTTGACTGGCGCAAACTGGCGTGGGCCACTTGTGCGAATGGCTGAAGGAGTGGCTTTAGTCACTGTCGTGATAGGCGCGGCCTACATCCTCCCTCACTTAGCTCGGCCGGAGCGTATCCTCAATATAATTACAGACGCCAATCCTGCCTCTCCTATTTTTTGGGACGCGATTGCAATATCAACTTATGCATTTGCAACGGTGATCTTCTTCCTTCTTCCATTGATACCCGATGTGGCGATTCTCAACGGAACAAACTCCTCGGAGCTAAGTAAGGGCAAGCGTTGGTTCTATAACTTCCTTTCAAAGGGGTGGGTGGGTTCGCTAAAGCAGAGGGAAACACTACATAAGGCGCTCTTGGCAATGGCGATTTTGATCATTCCGCTTGCTGTCTCCGTTCACTCAGTTCTTGCATGGGCATTTTCACTGACCAGTCGACCTGGATGGCATGAGAGTATCTGGGCTCCGTATTTCGTCATTGCGGCGCTGTATTCGGGCACAGCGCTAGTTATCATTGTCATTGCGGCTTTTCGCAAAGGCTACCGCCTCGAAAACTACATAGAGCCACGGCACTTCGTGCGACTCGGATGCATCATGGCCACGTTGGGTGCGGTCTATGCATATCTAACTTTTGCAACCATTTTACCTAGTGCCTACGTTGGTAAAAATGATGCAAGCAACATTATCTATAGCATGCTAGTTGGGAAAATGGCAGTTTGGTTTTGGCTCTTCATTATTACAGGAATAATTCTGCCAATAGCTCTCATCGCATTTCGGCGAACTCGCAATATCTCGGGGATGGTGGTCGCTTCAGTATCGGTAGTCATTGCCATGTGGATTAAGCGCATGTTGATGTTTGTAGAAGGATCGGGATATGACCGTTTGACTATGTCATTCGGAAACCTCTTTCAATTTACATGGGTATCAATTTCGCTCACAGTCGCGGGGGTCGCGGCAATTCCGCTTTTACTAATGCTGCTCTTTCGTTTCGTACCAATATTTTCAATCTACGAAATGAATGAACTCGGTTCGCAAAGATTCGAGCCTTCGATTGGCGTGCCTGTGGCGCGTAGCCCGCTTGCGCTCTTTAAGAAGTTTCCGTTGCGAAAAGCGCGAAAGAGTGGAGCCGCCGGGCTGCTGCTGGTTCTGGCAATCGCCGGTCTTAGCATCGGTGCGGCAGATCGTTCATACGCTGTACCGACGGCTGAAAATTCATTGGTTGTTTTGGCGGTCACCTCCACTGGCCCAGCCCTATCTCTAACTGCAACCGTTACTGCTGATGGGCAACCATTAGTAGAGGTACCAATTGATTTCTATATCAGCACTCCGATGTTTGCAGAAGAAGAAAATCGAATTCTATTTGCAACGGGAAAAACAGATTCGACTGGAGTTGCTCACGCGGAGTATCTTGCAGCAGAAAATGGTCTAGTGACTTTAGAGGCAGAGTATTACTTTGATGTCAAAGATTTTCCTTCTTCTGTGGGGTATGCATCGACTACCATTTCAGGAGCGGTCACGCCGTATGTTCCTACTCCTGCATTGAAACTGGCAGGGCCTGGCCAAATTCTCGTGAACGCACTTTTCGCTATTGCCTTTTTGGTCCTCGTGATCATAATTCGACAGGTCGTAAGAGTGCGTCGTTCATTGAGTGCGTAGAACATCTGTACCACGTAGAGTTTGAAAGATAGAAGAGTGGAGTGAAGAGATGAAGCGCTTACTAGCGACCGCCACTCTTATTGCTTTCTTTATATCCATAATTCCAAACTCATACGCAGCGGTTACTGCAGGTAGCACTTGTAAAAAGTTAAGTGCAACTTCTACTTATGCTGGGAAGAAATACACCTGTATTAAATCAGGCAAAAAATTGATATGGAATAAGGGTGTCAAGGTTTCAACTCCAAAGCCTGTTGTAACATCAACATCAACATCAACAGCAGGTATTACCTGTCCAGTCAAGGGAAAATGTGAGATTGGAAATAAAGGCCCTGGTGGCGGAATTGTTTTCTATGTAGCACCAAAGCCTCAATCCTGGGGACAGTATCTAGAAGTTGCACCTGCTACTTGGAATGGCGGAAGCACTGACCCAAGGGTTCTGTGGTGTGATGTAAGTGATGTTTCTCTTGTATCCACTGTGACGGACCCAGAACTTAAGAAATTAATTGGTACGGAAATTGGTAAAGGAAAATGGAACACACAACTAATGACCGCCTACTGTAAATCGGGGGTTGCCAATTTAGCCAGCGCCTACCGTGGTGGAGGCAAATCAGATTGGTTCTTGCCATCAAAAGATGAACTCAATCAGATGTATGTAAATAAACCTACCATTGGAGATTTTGCGTCCGCCAGCTACTGGAGTTCTTCTGAGGACTCTGCGTCCAAAGCGTGGGCCCAGTACTTCCGCGTCAGGTACCAGTACGACGCCGACAAGAACGACACTGTCCACGTTCGTCCTGTTCGAGCTTTTAGTTAATTCATCTATTCACCTATATTATGTGTATATGAAAATCCGACTTCGATACCTCAGCGTCTTATTACCATTGGTATTGATAGCCACTCCTCTTTATGCGGCGGCAATACCTAAAGCAGCTGGGACATGTTCTAAAGCCGGATCTACCGCTACATATGCAGGCACGAAATTCACCTGCGTTAAATCAGGTGAAAAGTTGGTCTGGAATAAGGGAGTAAAGATTTCAGTTGCAAAGCCTGTTGCAACACCAGCACCTAAAGCAGCTGGGACATGTTCTAAAGCCGGATCTACCGTTACAAATGCAGGCATGAAATTCACCTGCGTTAAATCAGGTACAAAGTTGGTCTGGAATAAGGGAGTAAAGGTTTCAGTTACAAAGCCTGTTGCAACACCAACACCAACGCCAACACCAACTGGCTACACCATGCAACAAGTGGCGACAAATAACAAAGCATCTAGTTGTTGGACAGTTATCAATGGTGTGGTCTATGACTTGACCCTTTTGATAAACACTCATGCGGGCGGCGCCGGTGTTATTACAATGCTGTGCGGTATCGATGGCACTCCAATATTTAACGCCAAACATGGCGCCTCCCCAACTGCCGCTAAACTTTTAGCCTCATTTCGACTCGGCCCAATAAAGCCTGTTGCAACGCCTTCACCAACGCCTTCACCAACACCTTCACCAACGCCTTCACCAACGCCTTCACCA
>JBCKHR010000038.1:0-6575 GCA_038905755.1 Candidatus Planktophila sp. | reverse complement strand
TAGCGCGATGAAACCACTGCCGGGGATTAGCGCAAAAGTTGTTGATGAGAAAGCGCGCGAAGTGGGCAACGGTCATGGTGGTTTCCTAATTCTCGATCAACCTTGGCCTGCCATGCTTCGTGGAATTTGGGGCGAAGATGAACGCTATAAAGAAACATACTGGTCACGCTTTAAAGGAATCTATTTTACTGGTGATGGTGCAAAGTTAGATGATGAAGGTGCGATTTGGTTACTCGGTCGAGTTGATGATGTGATGAATGTTTCAGGTCATCGCATTTCAACTACCGAAGTTGAATCTGCTCTCGTATCGCATGGCGCAGTAGCAGAAGCAGCGGTTGTCGGTGCAGCCGACGCTATGACCGGCCAAGGAATCGTTGCCTTCGTTATTTTACGCACCGGCATTGCGCACGCTGATGGGGTCGAGTTGCTCACTCAATTGCGAAACCATGTCGTTAAAGAAATTGGCGCGATTGCAAAACCGCGGCAAATTCTCATTGTCGCTGAACTTCCTAAAACACGAAGTGGAAAAATTATGCGACGCTTACTCAAAGATGTCGCTGAAAACCGTGCAGTTGGGGACGCCACAACGCTTGCTGATCCCAACGTTATGAGACTCATTTCAGAGGGTTTACAGAGCGCAAAAGATGAAGATTAAAACTTAATTCCTAAATATTTAGAGGTTAGCGTAATCAACTCAAGTTCATTTTTGATGGGGCCGATCTTCTTATAGGCAACTTTGCCATCGCCCGTAATGAACCACGTCACAGGTACTCCCATTCCAAAAGTGCCTCGAGTTCGCCCGTCAGGATCGTAAAGTGAAGGCCATGTTATTCCATTTTTGACAGTGAATCTGCGTCCAGCTTCCATATTTTTCTCTTCTACATCTACCCCTAAAAGTAAAACTTTATCGCCGATAATCTTCTGGAAGTTGCGAAAATATTTCAAATCTTCGCGGCAGCTTGCACACCATGACCCCCACACATTAACCACTGCGGGTCCTCTAATATTTTCAATTGCTCCTCCAGTTGAGCCATCAAGGCATTCGAGATAAGTTCCTTCAGTTTTAGAGGTATCAAAAACAATTGAGTCACAGTTAGTGACAATCCCCGGAGAAAATTCCGCTCGTGAATTGCCCTTGGTGCAGCCAACCAAAAGGAGTAGCGAGAGAGCAATCGCTGCTGCCTTCATCGGAAATCCTTATCGCTCTTCACTAATAACTTTGCTCTCTCTTTATCCATCTCACCAATACCAACACTAGGACAGATTTTTGCCACTGGACAGAGACCACATGCAGGTTTGCGAGCATGACAAATCCGACGGCCATGCCAAATCATTCGTTGCGACAAGTTTGTCCATTCTTTCTGCGGAATTAATTCGTTCACAACCATTTCAACTTTTACTGGATCTCTTTCGCTCGTCCAACCAAAGCGGCGAGCAAGTCGCCCAAAATGAGTATCAACTGTTATTCCTGGAATACCGAAGGCATGACCTAAAACAACGTTGGCGGTTTTACGACCGACGCCCGGCAAGGTAATTAACTCCACCAGCGTTGAAGGGACTTCGCCGTCAAAGTCGCTGACCAACTTTGCAGCTAAACCTTTCAAATTCCGTGCTTTCGTTCGGTAAAAACCGGTTTGATAAATCAATGCTTCTAGTTCATAAATATCAGCGCCAGCAAGGGTTTTCGCACTTTTATATTTCTTAAAGAGCGCTGGGGTAACCATATTTACCCGTTTATCGGTGCATTGTGCGCTCAATACTGTTGCAATAATTAGCTGTAACGGACTCGTAAAATCTAATTCGCAACGAGCATGCGGGTATGTCTGGCAAAGAATTCGATATACCGCCAGCGCTTGGCGGTGGGTTTCTTTATCAGGGCCCATGCGAGTAAAGTACACCTCGTGAGCCCAGAGGATGATTTAGTACACCGCGCACCGCTTTTTACCGCCCTTGATGCTGAGACCGCACACTCGTTGCGCGCCATGATGGACACGGTAAAAATTTCAAAAGGTTCCATACTCTTTGCCGAAGGCGCCGAAGGCGACCACTTATATGTAATTGTTGAGGGCAAACTCAAGCTTGGTACTTCTAGCAGCGATGGTCGTGAGAATCTACTCTCAATACTTGGACCTGGCGAAATGTTTGGCGAACTTAGCCTCTTCGATCCGGGGCCACGTACTTCTACTGCAACTGCTGTGACTAATGCCAAATTATTAAGCCTGGGCCAGAACAAGTTGCTCCCTTGGCTAAAAGAGCATCCTGAAGTTGCGTTGCATTTACTTGCACGCCTTGCCCAAAGACTTCGTCGCACCAACGAAGCTGTCGGCGATTTAGTTTTCTTTGACGTTCCAGGCCGTGTAGCGAAAGCACTTATCGATCTTGGTGAGCGCTTTGGAAAACAAACTCCTGAAGGTTTATATGTCCATCATGATTTGACGCAAGAAGAACTTGCTCAACTCGTCGGTGCATCACGCGAAACTGTAAATAAAGCTCTGGCAGATTTCGCTGGACGCGGTTGGTTAAAGCTGGACGGTCGAGCAGTACTAATTACTGATGTTGACCGACTTTCAAAACGTGGGAAATAACGCGCCTTTAATCTGAAAGTTCGACTGTTAATTCGATTTCTACTGGCGAATTAAGTGGAAGTTCTGCCACACCGATTGCCGATCGAGCATGTTTTCCGGCATCTCCCCAGATATGTACAAATAGTTCGCTTGCACCATTAACCACACCTGGATGGTTTAAATAGCCAGCAACTCCATTTACATAACCAACTACACGAACAACTTTTACGATTTTATTAATGTCAGCAACAAGTTCAACAGCAGCTAGCGCATTGAGTGCACAAATTTGAGCCAGCTCTTTGGCACGCTCCATTGTTACTTCGCCACCAACTTTTCCCGTTCCAGCCATTTCACCGTTAACGAGAGGTAACTGACCAGCGGTGAAAACTAAATTTCCAGTGCGTACTGCTGGAACGTAAGCAGCAACTGGTTTAGCAGCAACTGGTAGTTCTAAACCAAGTTCTGCAAGTTTTGCGCGTACATCACTCACTTAAGCTCCCTTTTCATGTAAGCAACAAGTTGCTCGCCAGAACCTGGGGAAGGAATTACTTGAACAAGTTCCCATCCATCTGAGCCCCATGCATCAAGAATTTGTTTCGTTGCGTGAGATAGCAATGGAACGGTTGAGTATTCATATTTTGTCATTTTGCGAGTGACTCCTTCACTAATTTAGAAACTAAAGCCCCGTCGGCTTTTCCAGCAATTTGCGGTTTCAGAATTCCCATGACTTTGCCCATGTCGGCCGGTCCTGCTGCTCCGCTACTTGTCATCGCCTCTGCGATTAACTTCTTTACATCATCTTCGCTCATTTGTTCAGGAAGATACTTAGCGATGATTGCGCCCTCTTCCTTTTCAAGAAGAGCTCTATCAGCGCGACCAGCGGCTTCGAATGCAACAGCTGCTTCTCGGCGTTTTTTTGCTTCGCGCGATAAAACTATGACTATTTCAGCATCAGTTAAAACCCGTGCTTCTTTTCCAGCTACTTCTTCGTTAGTAATCGCACTCAATACCATGCGAATTGTGCCTGAGTTAACTTTAGCGCGGCTTCGAATTGCTTCAATTAAGTCCGCACGTAACTGTTCTTTAATACTCATGATGTGAACTCTACTGCCAATAATTCAGCGATTTGTGCGGTGTTTAGCGCTGCGCCTTTGCGCAAGTTATCTCCACAAACAAAAAGGTCCAGCGCCATTGGGTTATCGATGCTTTTGCGAACACGACCTACCCATGTTGGATCAGTACCTACTACATCGAGGGGGGTAGGGAATTTGTGGTTTTCTGGATCATCGACAAGTTTTACACCAGCAGCGCTCGCTAAAATATCTTGGGCGCCTTTGCGGGAGGGTTCTTTAGCAAATACTGCATGAATAGCTAATGAGTGAGTAGTAATTACTGGAACTCGCACGCAGGTCACAGCAACTTTAAGGCTAGGAAGACCTAAAATCTTCCGTGATTCGTTCCGTACTTTTAACTCCTCGGATGAATAACCATCGGCTTTAAGCGAACCAGCCCAAGGAATAACATTGAGCGCAAGAGGGGCTGGGAACGGTCCGTTATCGCTAATCAAAGCTCTTACATCACCGGCAACATCTCCGACCTTACTTGTCGCGACTGCTTTGATTTGCGCACGAAGTGAGTTAATTCCGGCTTGCCCAGCACCTGATGCTGCTTGGTAAGAAGAAACGACAAGTTCTACTAATCCGTATTCTCTATGGAGTGCGCCAATTGCAACAATCATCGAGAGGGTTGTGCAATTTGGATTTGAAATAATTCCGCGTGGGCGGTTCTTAACATCTTCTGGATTTACTTCAGGGACAACTAACGGAACATCGGCATCGAGGCGAAACGCACCTGAGTTATCTACCACTACCGCGCCTCGTGCGGTAGCAATTGGTACCCATTGCGCTGAAACTTCATCGGGTACGTCGAACATCGCAACATCAATTCCATCGAAAGCTGCTGGAGAAAGTGCAACAACGGTTAGCTCTTCTCCGCGGCAGATTAACTTTTTACCAGCGCTGCGCTCTGATGCGATTAAACGAATTTCTCCCCATACATTTTCGCGTTCAGAGAGAATCTCAAGCATCACAGTTCCAACAGCTCCGGTGGCGCCAACAACTGCCAGTGATGGTTTCTTACTCATCGACCGGTGCCGCCATAAACAACGGCTTCTATTTGATCATCATCAAGTTGAAAAGCTGTGTGTGCGGCCTTTACGCCACGATCTAAATCAGCGCCGCGGCAAATAATAGAAATACGAATCTCTGAGGTTGAAATCATTTCAATATTAACCCCTGCTTCAGCCATCGCTGCGAAGAAAGTTGCGGTTACACCTGGATGCGAACGCATGCCCGCCCCAACGAGTGTGAGCTTGCCAATTTGGTCATCGTATTGAATCGATGTAAAACCTATTTCGCCTTGTAACTTCATCAAGATTTGAGTCGCAATAGCACCTTCGGCTTTAGGCAGCGTGAAAGAAATATCAGTCAAGCCAGTTGTTGCCGCGGAAACGTTTTGAACAATCATGTCGATGTTAATGTCGGCATCAGCTATTGCTTGGAAAATACGAGCTGCCATACCAGTGCGGTCAGGAACTCCGACAATAGTAATTTTCGCTTCACTCTTATCGTGTGCGATTCCAGCGATAATTGCTTGTTCCATGGTTCCTCCTTCAGGATGATCTTTGACCACCCAAGTTCCTTCGTTGGTAGAAAAAGACGAGCGGACGTGAATCGGTAAGTCATAACGTCGTGCATATTCAACACAACGCAAATGCAAAACTTTTGTGCCACTTGCTGCGAGTTCTAACATTTCATCGTATGTAACAGTTTTTAATTTACGAGCCGCCGGAACAACGCGTGGGTCTGCGCTAAAGACACCATCAACGTCTGTATAAATTTCGCAGACATCTGCATCAAGGGCAACAGCAAGTGCAACTGCAGTTGTGTCACTGCCTCCGCGACCAAGCGTTGTTACATCTTTTGTATCTTGAGAAATTCCTTGAAAGCCAGCAACAATTGCAATCGCACCTGCTGCGAGCGCTTCTTGAATTCGCCCCGGAGTTACATCGATGATTCGCGCGCGACCATGCGCGGATGTGGTAATTACTCCAGCTTGGCTTCCGGTAAATGAGCGAGCTTCATGTCCTAAATTGGTAATTGCCATAGCAAGGAGTGCCATTGAAATCCGCTCGCCTGCCGTAAGCAACATATCTAACTCACGGCCACCGGGAATCGGTGTTATTTGCTTAGCTAATTCAATGAGTTCATCCGTTGTATCGCCCATCGCACTCACTACGACTACCACCTGATTCCCATCTCGCTTTACCGCCACGATGCGATTTGCTACCCGCTTCATGCCTTCGGCATCAGCAACCGAAGATCCACCATATTTTTGAACTATCAACCCCATGGCTCAATAGTGAAGCATTGGGCAAGGTTGGCGCTAACCGTTTATTGTAATCTCCCACTATTTGAGACGTTAGGCGTCTCAGATAATGAGAGAACTATCCCTCGACGGTTCGGCGACCTTCAAAAGCTCTCCCTAAAGTGACTTCATCGGCATATTCAAGGTCTCCACCAACTGGAAGGCCACTAGCTAAGCGGGAAACTTTTATCTCCAGCGGCTTAATCAAACGCGCTAAATAAGTGGCGGTTGCTTCGCCCTCTAAATTGGGATCGGTGGCCAAGATGACTTCGGTAATTGGCGCGCCGCTAAGACGCGCCATTAATTCGCGGATGCGCAGCTGATCAGGACCAATACCGTCGATCGGGCTGATCGCTCCACCAAGTACATGGTACTTGCCACGAAACTCTCTAGTACGTTCGATTGCAATGACATCTTTGCTCTCTTCAACTACGCAAATTTGCGAGCTATCTCGACGTGGATCACGACAGATACGGCATTCACTCTCTTCAGAAACATTCCCGCATTGTGTACAAAATTTAACACGCTCTTTGACGGTGCGAATTGCATCAGCTAAAGCAGATGCGGTTTCGGGTTCGGACTCCA
>JBCKHR010000037.1:0-7581 GCA_038905755.1 Candidatus Planktophila sp. | reverse complement strand
GCCTTTTGAAAGGCAAACGCTAATGGTGTCGAAATGTTGGCCATAGTCAGCAAATGAAATACCAGTTGCAACATGGGCGTTCCAAATCCGCGCACCATCTAAATGTAAGGCTAGGCCTAACTCGTTTGCACCAAGCCGCAGCGCAACAATTTCGTCATATGGTTGGACGCGCCCACCACCAAAGTTATGGGTATTTTCAATGGCAATTGCGCTGGTGGAGACCAAATACGGACCAGAGTTCGGACGTGCCATGGAAAGCGCTTCGTGCGCCACCAATAATCCGTCCGTTCCACTCCAAGTGCGAGTGGTGATGCCAGCAAAAACCGCGGCTGCGCCTAATTCAGCTCTCACAATATGTGAATTGCTTTCAGCAAGGAGTTCTTCTCCGGGTGCAACTAGCGCTCGAATTCCTAACTGGTTTGCCAGAGATCCGGTAGGTGTAAAAAGGCCAGCCTCTTTTCCGAATAGTTCAGCTACACGTTCTTCTAGCGAGTTGACCGTTGGATCATCGCCATAGACATCATCACCAACTGGGGCGCTAGCAATTGCCGCGCGCATCCCGATGGAAGGTTTAGTTACTGTATCTGAACGGAGATCAATTGCCATTATGTGAGTTTACTTCTTTTCTTTTATGACAATCAAATACATTGCAGTCACAAGTATTGCGCCACCTAAACTAATTCTGAACGTGAGTACTTCTCCACCTAGAACTACCGCAAATAGCGCAGCAAAAACTACTTCCGCTGTTAATATAACTGCAACTTTGGAAGCGGCAATATGAGCTTGTGACCACGTTTGGATAATGAATGCAAGTACAGTAGCAAAAACCGCAGTGAAAATTACTACCCACCATACTCCTGCATCCGGTGGCGCTTGAAAACCTTGCCCGAAAGAGAGCATGCCAGTCAATAAAGTGCATGTAGCAAGTTGGACAAGGGTCATTGCATATACATCTCGCCCGCTACTCCACTTGCTTAGCGCAATAATGTGAGCTGCAAATAAGATTGCGCTAATAAAAACAAGAGCCTCACCGCTTCCTATACTCCAACCATGTAGCGAAAGAATTGCTAGACCAAAAGTTGCCAGGAGCACACAGAACCAGGTAAATCGCGAAATTTTCTCTTTTAGAAATAGCGCAGCCAATAGCGGGACAATGACCACGTAGAGCCCAGTGATGAAGCCGGTGATGGCAACTCCGGTTCGAGCTAAACCGAGAGTTTGAAAAATATAGCCAGATCCAAGAAAGAGTCCAGCTAGGCCACCCCGCACAAGTATGTCTTGGTTGATAATACGGAGCACGCTCGGACGTATGAGGACCATGAAAAGTACTGCCAAAGTAAAGCGTGAAAAAAGGAAGCTATTGACGCTCTGTCTTTCGATGGCATCTTTCATAATAACAAATGAAAACCCCCAAGCAGCAGCAACCGAGAGAAGTGCCAGAGGTGCAAGCTTTACGCGCAACTTCTGTTCCGTGTTTGTCATCGCTCACCGCGTAGCTTCTTAAGCAAGGCAACTTCTCTTGTGTGTTCTACTTCTTGGCCGGGTGTTTCCAAGATTAGAGGGGCGCTCATTACGGCAGGATGCGCCAATAGCTCTCTAAAAGGTTCCACGCCAATTTCCCCGTCACCTATATTTTGATGGCGATCTTTAAGGGCGCCGCAAACATCCATCGAATCATTGGCATGGATGAGTCGGATCCGCTCGATGCCAGCAATTTCCACCAGTAAATCGAGGGTCTCTTTCATGCCGCCTTTTTTTGCAATGTCATGGCCTGCCGCAAATACGTGACATGTATCTAAACAAATTCCAACTTTTGGGTGATATTCAAGGGCTTTGAGATAGTTCTCTAAATCATCAAGCTTCTTTACTAAAGAGCGCCCTTGACCAGCAGTTGGTTCGAGTAACAAGAGTGGCGCGTCATCGCTTAAAGCGTTAAGAATTGGCATCATTCCTTCGTGAATTTGTTTCCACGCTTTCTCTATATGCCCTTCATCAACTGCCGATCCAGTATGAATCACAACGCCAAGGGCGCCAATTTCCTTTCCACGTTTGAGAGAAAATTCTGTCGAAGCCAAGGAATTTCTATACGTTGCTTCGGTGGGTGAACCTAAATTGATTAAGTAAGGCGCATGGACATAAGTTTCAATATCCATTGAGTTAGCTTTACTTTTGAATTCATCATCAGCGCCAGGATTTGTTGGGGGCATAGCCCAACTGCGCGGGTTCGAAGTAAAAACTTGAATTGCCTCTGCCCCAATTGTTTCGGCATACCCGAGTGCGCGTTTGGCCATTCCTCCAGAAGTCGGAGTATGTGCCCCAATTCGAGGTTTATTCACTTGCTCACCCTACGGTAATAAGAACGCTGCTTCCACGTTTAACTTTCGTGCCCACTTTTGGCGCAACGCTGGTAACCTTCTTCGTCGCTCTGGTGCCAGTTTTCTTTACTGTGACTTTCAACTCTAAGCCATGCAATATTTCGAGAGCCTTTCTCTGATCAAAGGAGAGAATATTTGGAATATATACATATTCGGAGCCCTTTGAAATAACGAGAGTAATTTTTGCACCCTTTGCCGCTTCTGTAACTCCTGACGGGGATTGCGATATGACATTTCCTGGCGTTACCTTCTCATCAAAGGCGTATGTCGGTGAAACGTCAAATCCAGCTTCAGTTAGTTCATTAAGCGCTTGCTCGCCGCTTTTTCCCAGATATGAATCCAGAGCGACCAATTCCGCGCCCTTGCTAACTATTAAGAGAACGCGTGTCTCGCGCTTTACTTTCTGCCCTACTTCGGGTGAAGTGGAAATTACAAAACCTCGGGGAACCAAATCGCTAAATACTTCGATGCTCACTCCAAGAGTTAGCGGGTATTTAGTAATGGCGGTTGCAGCTGCTTGCGGAGTTAGCCCCGCAACTTGTGGAATTTCGTAACGTTCCGCGCCTTTTGAAATTATTACTTTAACAACGCCACCTGCATCGATTCTTCCACCAGCAGTGGGGGCGGTTTCAATAATTTTACCTTTAGCTATATTTTCATCAAATCTCTTCTCTGTGATTTCGAAAGATAGCCCTAAGGTAGAGAAGGCAGCGGTTGCATCATCAGTAGTTCCGCCGACGATTGATGGCACGGCGACGCGCGATCCTGGACCGACTATGGAGTACCACCCAGCAATCCCTAATGAAACCGCAAGGAGTAACGCGATAATTCGATTTCGTCGAACACGCTTACTTGATCTGCATCTAGGAACATGCGTCTGCTCAGTTTCTTCTTCTCTGATTTCTTCGGCGATTGGAGTTTGTTTAGCGCGGGTCTTTGCGCGAGGTTTTTCTCGAATTGGTAAAACTGGTAAATCCAATTCCAAACTCATTTGGTTTCGTTTAGGATCAATTTCACTCTGAACGATCTCTAATTGTTTAAGAAATTCGCCAGCATCGCGGGGGCGATCATCAGGGTCGGGACTTGTCGCACTTAGGATAAGAGCATCGAGGGCCGGCGGGATCTCTTTCCTTTTTGTGCTCACGGCTGGGATTCGTTCATTGACATGCATATAAGCAATTTGAATCGGAGAATCGCCCGGAAAAGGTTTCTCGCCAGTTAGCATTTCATAGGCAACAATTCCTATGGCGTAAACATCGCTCCGTGAATCTGCGATACCGCGTTTAACTTGTTCGGGAGATAGGTAAGAAACGCTTCCCAGAATTATGCTGGATTCAGCTGTCATGGTGGTACCGAGTAACGCGCCTCGCGCCAGCCCAAAATCAGCGACTTTCACATGGCCTTCGTGTGAAATCAAAATATTCTCAGGTTTAATATCGCGATGCACAATTCCAATTGCATGGGCAGCTGCAATGGCACTTAATATCGGCGTTAAGTAGGCCATCGCATCTTTAATATCAAATTTCCCGCGTTCAAGCAGGTAATCACGGAGCGTATAACCCTCGATGAGTTCCATTACTAAGAAAACTGCCGGAGTCCCATTTTGGTTCCAACCTTGATCTTGAACTGCAACAATATTCGGATGCGAAAGTGCGGCCGCAGCTTTAGCTTCACGAATGAAACGGGCGACGAATGCTTCATCTTGCGCGAGGTGATGGTGCATTATCTTCACTGCAACTTTTCGATCGAGTCGAGTGTCCATAGCTTCATATATAACTGCCATGCCGCCAGTGGCAATTTGGCGGATTAATTGATATCGCCCGTCAATGAGCTCGCCAGATAGGTCGGACATGAGGGTAATTTTACGTAATTACTCGCTTAAGTTCGGTGTTGGCGCGCCTGTGCTTACTATGAAATGCGCGCGCTTATTTGCTTCGTTTTGTAGCTATCTCGGCAAGTTCCAGCAGCAGCGCACGACCAGTTTCTTCGAGTGACCCGCGAGCTAGCGCATCTAAAGCCCTATCTGTTAGCTCTTCAATGAGATCTTCAACGTAACTTCGTGCGCCTGTAGTTGTGATGATTTCCCGAATTGAATCTATTGTGGTGCTTTCTAAATTCGTCTTGCCAAGATTTTTATGTAAAAATACCCGTTGCTTTTCAGAGACTCGCTCGAAAGTTGTCGCAATCAAGACAGTGTGTTTACTTTCACGCAAGTCATCGCCAGCAGGCTTGCCCGTTATCTTTGAATCACCAAAGACCCCTAAGAGATCATCACGCATTTGAAATGCCTCGCCTAGCGGCAGTCCGTAATTTGAATATATTTCGTTGATCTCGATGCGATCTGGTAGCGAAGTTATGGCAAGGCTCGAACCGATATGGAGCGGTCTTTCCACAGTGTATTTTCCGGATTTAAATCGCGCGATTTTGAGGGAGCGGCGCACACTGGTATTTTTCTCGCTCTGTTCGTGTATATCTAGAAATTGTCCCGCCATTAATTCAACGCGCATTTCATCATGAACAGGTAAAACTGAGAGCAATTGCGCAGTTGTTATGCCGGATGAATTGAGCATCTGATCAGACCAAACTAGCGCCAAATCGCCCAAAAGCACTGCGGCGCCTTGCCCATAACGTGAAGCGAAACCTGCTAATTCTTGGTTTTGATGGAGCGTTTCAAAATGGCGATGGATTGATGGTTTACCGCGACGTGTATCGGATCCATCTATTAGATCATCGTGAATGAGCGCACATGCTTGGAGCAACTCTAAACTCGAAATTGCGCGAGTAATTTCCGGAGAGCTTTTCCCGCCTGCGCCGATGTAAGCACCGAAAGCAAAGAGTGGACGGAGGCGTTTACCGCCATCGAGAGCGAATGAGCTCAGTGAATGCGCGGCAGGGGCCAGTTCTGCCGCGATGTTGGCCAGAAATCGGGTCTGTTCTTTTAAGAAGAGCGTGAGTTCGGCTTCAATTTCACCGCGCATCGCTTTGAGCAAATCTTGCGCTTTGGAACCCATGGTCCTAACGGTACCCTCAGAAGGTGGACTCAGGTACTTCGAACTCTCGCAAAGCTCAATTTCTGGCTACCTGGAGCGCTCTCCATAACAACGCTTCAACTACTGGAATCGTCGGGGCGTGGCTTGAAATTTCATATCGTTTTGGTTTGATATGTACTTTATTGAGAATTGGACCAAATGTCTTAACTCTCCTCGGTTTGCTTAGTGCACTGGCAACTGCTTTCACCGCCACATCGTGGTGGGCGATTTTCTTCTTACTGGCTTCACTTTTCTTTGATGGAATCGATGGAAGTGTTGCAATTTATCAAAAACGCCAAAGTGAATTGGGAGCGCTCTTAGATTCAATTGCTCATCGAATTAGTGAAGCGCTCTGGCTTTGCGCCCTTTATCGAATTGGTCTACCAGCGTGGCTAGCAATTACTTTATGGAGCGTTGCTGCCATCCAAGAATATGCACGGGCACGTCTTGCATCCCTTGGCGTTAGAGATGTAGGAGTTATAACGCCAGCGGAGCGTCCCGTGCGGGCAAGTTTTCTGGTAGTCGCTCTGGTTGCATGGCGCGTTTCAATTCCTGGAGTAATAATTTTAGGATATATATTTTTACTCGTCGAGATATATAGTTTGATTCTTGTTATGCGTTATGCGCGCGCCCAATTGCGTTAGCAACAATTCTTTGAATAAGAACTACGGTCTGCCTAGCCAACGCGAAAGAGCGTAAGGGACGAGCAAGGCTCCATAAATTAAACCTCCGAGAAGGGCTACACCTGGACGATTGAAGAAAAAAAGGTTCCCGATGACTCCCGAGAACCAACTCCATGCGAGGAATAGATCAACGGCTACTAAACTTGCACCAACTTTTCGCCGTTCTTTAGGTAGGGCTACATTTAAAAGCGCCATTAACCCCATGCCTGCAAGTAACCAACCAAACGCGTTCGAGAGTGGAATATTTGCTTGGTAAGGAAGATGCGCTCCGGTGAAAGTCCAACTCCATCGCCCAGCTGCCACCATTTCTGGATCAAGAAATAAATCCCAAGCCATCAGTGTCAGGCCGCCGTATAAGAAGACCCAGTTTTTTCCTACTCTGCGCGCAACAATTAAAATTGGGTGAGCCATCCCTAACCAAAGAAAGGGAACAACTAATGGGACGTGAAAGATTTGTGGTCCGAGTGAAACATCGTAGGAGTATTGACCAAATGGCCATCCGGTTTGAACTCCAATTTCTTTAATTGCAAATGCGAAGAGAAGTGTTAATCCAATATATGTAATGGCATAACGCAAGCCGTACGAGAAAAGCGCGTGCAGGCACATCGCGCCAGCGGCCCAATAAATGGCAGAGATGGTTACTAATCTAAGAGTTTCACCACTGACTAATGGGTAAGCAATTTGTAAAAGTAGCGCAATTACAAAAACAGTAACAAAAAAAGCGCTCGCGCGAGGGGAGATGCCACCAATTTTTCGTCGTCGAGGGTGGTAATGGCGAATTGACATGGCCTAAGTCTGCCCTACGCTATTCATTCTTTACTCACTTTAATTTTCACTCCCGAGGTGAGCCGGGCGATATCGGCGAAAGTCGTTGGGAAAACTGCATTGGGATGTCCAGCAGCTGCCCACAGAACGTCGTAATCAGCTAGCGCTTCATCGATGAGGATTTTTGAAGCAGGAGTAATCCATGCAAATGGCGCAACGCCTCCAACAGAGAAACCGCTTCTCGTCTTTACATAATCAGCATCAGCGCGCGCAAGTTTTTCGATTCCTAGAGTTTGTGCAACTAATTCAGTATCAACTCGATGTCGCCCACTTGTAATGATAAGCAGGGCGGACCCGTCAGGTAATTTGAAAATAAGAGATGAAGCGATTTGTCCGACCTCGATACCGAGAGCGGAGGCGGCTTCGGCAGCTGTATGGGCCGAATCCGAGAGAACGTGTATTTTCGCATCTAAACCATGCGCGATGAGCTCTGCTTGCACTCTTTTTACAGGCGCCCGTTCGAGTACGCTTTCCGAATTTTTCATGTTTGATTGTAAAGGCGTTTAATTATGTTGTCGTTAAAAACCACGTTTGAATTAGCGTGAAAGCCGAAATGGCAAAGAGCAAATATGCAAAAGCTGAGCGCAAAAGGCGCGGATTTGTTTTAGAGCCCTTAATGGAAGCTAATCGAGCAACGATCACTGCTGCAATTGCCATGTAAATTGGAAT
>JBCKHR010000036.1:0-8509 GCA_038905755.1 Candidatus Planktophila sp. | reverse complement strand
GTTTCTACGCGAAGATGCTCAAATTATTACGCGTGAAGAGGCGATTAAAAGTGAACTTTTTGGTCCGAACCCAACTCTCGATGCAATCGAACGGATGGGCGATGTCATCGCGATTGCGCGAGGAGGGGTTGTTTTACTTGATCCAGACCGCGCCGAGAAGGAAGGCGCAATGATTGGCCATCATGGGGGAGATTCTTTGATTGAAAGTACCGTTTCTCTATTAACTACAACTTTAGATTAAAACTATTCGCTATCGCTTGGTTTAATGCCGAACATAATTTCGTCCCAGCTGGGAACTTTTGCCCGTGCAATAATTCCATCGCGCATTGCTTCTGCATCAGGTTCTTCGCGAGCCACAGCAAGGCGAGGAGTTTCGCGCACTGGCTCATTCCTTCTAACCGCGTACGGAGCTCCGTTATAAATTAAACCGGCTTCGATTGGCGCGCGCACTGGAGCCTCTTCCCCGAAAATCCAGCTGGCGTTCTCGTCGATTGCGTTAATGGAGCGACGAGAAGGATCAAAAGAGAATTGTGCTAAGCCTTGGCCTTGGGCGCTCGGATAGTGCAACTCAATGATCCAAGTTGCATCTTCCAGGCGCCAAGTGATCCAAAGGAGTTCGGAGATATCTACGTTATGTGGCGCAAGACGTGCAGCCACAACGCCTAAGAAATTATTGGGTTCGCGCTCGCCTTCTTTGCGCAAGATTATTTGTTGAGCTTGATCAATGATGTAGCGACGTTCTTGGATGATGGGTCCAGAGAAGCGTTCGATTTTCTCGAGTGAGATGTTATTTTCTCGAGCAATTTCATCTGCTGAAATTCCTGCACGCAAACGCCGTTGAATTTCCTTAATGCTAATGACTTCAACATCGGGCTCTGGCACAGAAGTTAGACGCGGTTGACTTACCGCTGCGCGAAGTGTCTGGTTAATGTCAGTCGTGAATTCGTTGCCATCTCCATCAATGAAAATTAAATGGGTTCCATCTTCGGATTTTCCACTTAAATGTAGCTCAGCCATGTTTCCGAGCGTATCCGATGAGGCTTTGATAAGTGGAGAAGTAGGGCAGCGTGGCAAGAATTGCTGCAATTAAAAAGCCTGCTGGGACAAGAAAGGCGGCCTCGGCGCCGTATTTCTCTATCACCCAACCCGTCAGCGCGGTAGAGGCGGCGCCCCCGAGTGGCATGCCTGCCACAACCCAGGTAAACGTTTCAGTTATTTGCTCGCTTGGTACTGCAGATTGAACAACGGCGTAGGCGGTGACGATGAGAGGTGCAACTGCAAAACCATTAAAGAAGAGTGCGATGGTTAACCAAAGAACGTTATCTACGAAAATCATAGGAAGTGAAAGCAAAGTAAGTGCGACGAGAAATATTATGAATCTGGCAGCAGCAGGAACGTTCCACTTGATCACTCCGTTAATGATTGCAGCAATCGCGCTTCCTAACGCCCAGAGCGCCAAAATAATTCCTGCTTGGGCAGGCGCGCCGTGGGCCTGGGCAAAAGCTATGACCGCAAGTGCAGTTGCTGCGAAGAATCCGCCAACCAAAGCTGTTGGAATTACAATTGCTTGCACCGACTTGTTCTTAATAACTGGTGGATGCGGCGATTTGTGGCGGCGAGGAGCAGGCGGCGGTTCCGTCGCGCGTTGTGCTGCTAAAGCCGGCAAACCGATTGCAATAAAGGCCATGCCGGCAAATATTCCTGCCGATGGCGCGATACTGGTTGCGCAGATAGTGACAATAATCGGCCCGATGATAAAGACCACTTCATCCATGAGCGCTTCATACGAGTAAGCCGTATTAATTATGTGACGATCGCTTTCGCCTTCCGCGGTTGTCGATTTATCGGGACTTAGAACATGTAACCAACGACTTCTGACCATGCCTCCCGTATTAATCGAAGTTAATTCAGCGAGAATTATCGAAAGAAACCAAGTCCAAATTGGCGCATGGCTTAATACGAGAAATGTAAAGAGTGAAAAACCTGCAAGTCGTAGCGGTAGTACTGTGAGAATTATTCTCCTCTGACCTTTCTGATCGGCCATGCGCGCCCAGAAAGGTCCAGATAGGGCAATGATTATTGATGCGACCGCACTTAGCGCACCTGCGAGGGCATAAGAACCGCTTGCAGCAACAACGATAAAAATTAAGGCCAAGCTATCCATAGAAAGTGGCATGCGACCAATGAGCCCAGCGATAGAGAATTTCAAGCCCCCTGGTGTTCTAAAGAGTGTGCCATAGACCGAGAACATAGAGGACAGTCTATGACAGAGGTAGACTTACTTCGTGAGCGATAACGTGGAGTTACTTGATGAGTTATTAGCTCTGGCTCTGAGCATTGCCCAAGAAGCATCTGCTTTATTAGCGAAGCGACCAACAACTTTTGAGATCAACAGAAAAGCTAGCGACATGGATTTTGCTACACAGATGGATCATAAAAGTGAAGCGTTAATTGTTTCAAAGATTTTATCGGCAAGACCAGATGATGGGATTATTGGCGAAGAAGGCGCATCGCGCGAGAGCAAGAGCGGTATTACTTGGGTAATTGATCCACTAGATGGAACTGTGAATTATTTCTATGGTTTGCCTGGTTGGAATGTAAGTATCGCTGCTAAAGATAGAAATGGAACTCTCGTTGGAGTTGTATCAGCACCTTCGATTAATTCACTTTGGCGCGCCTGCGTTGGACGTGGAGCTTTCTATAATGAGATTGCGATTGCATGCAATGAGCCAATTGATCGAAGTCGCGCGCTGATTGGCACAGGGTTTGCATATGAAGTTGGCCCTCGCATTGAACAGTTGAAAATAGTTGGAGAGCTCTTGCCGAATATTCGCGATATTAGACGGAACGGCGCAGCTGCCGTTGATTTATGCCATGTGGCGATGGGTGCCCTTGATGCCTATATAGAGAGCGGTTTAAAGGAGTGGGACTTGGCTGCTGGGGCGCTTATCGCAGCAGAGGCTGGGGCGTTGGTGGAAACGAAAAAGTGGAGAGAAAGCGCGCTAACAATCGCGGCTGGACCTTCTCTACATGCTCAACTCGCCTCGATTTACGCTTAAGGCCTTCTTTATGGCAAGATACGAGCCTGTACCGCTCCTCCGAGAGGTACTTAAGAGGTAAGAATTTAGAAAAGCCGAGGATTAAAATGAATGTTCTTGATGCCGTAGATGCAGCTTCGCTCCGTAAAGACATTCCCCTTTTCCGTGCCGGAGATGAGCTCAAGATTCATGTTCGCGTTATTGAAGGTAGCAAGAGTCGGCTTCAGGTTTTCCAAGGAATTGTTATCCGTCGCCAAGGTGATGGAGTTCGCGAAACTTTCACAATCCGTAAAGTTTCCTACGGCGTCGGTGTTGAACGTACCTTCCCAGTCCACACGCCAGTAATCGAAAAAATTGAATTGGTAAAGAAAGGTGATGTACGTCGCGCCAAGCTTTACTACCTACGCGATCTACGCGGTAAAGCTGCCAAGATTCGCGAAAAGCGCGATGGCATTGCAGGTTACGGCGATGGAATTACATCAACACCAGAACCTGTGGTTATCTCAGCGATTGTTGAAGAAGCGGTAGTTGAAACTTCAGCAGCGGAAATTGTTGCTGAAGAAGAAACAACTCAAGCCTAAACGCTCTTTAATGTCACGTAAGAGGTCACTCCTCAAGGAGTTCCCACTCCTAGTCGTTGTTGCGCTAGTAGTTTCGTTATTTATAAAAACTTTTATCGTGCAGTTTTTCTATATTCCGTCGGGGTCTATGGAAAATACTCTTCAAATTAAAGACCGCGTTGCTGTAAATAAAATTCCTTTTCTTGCAAAAACAATTTCTCGTGGAGATATTGTAGTTTTTCGAGATCCTGCAAATTGGTTGTCAGAACCTGCGCCCGCCAATGGTTCAGTACTTCTAACAAAGTTTCGCGAAGCACTAGTCGTAGTTGGAGTACTGCCTAACCCAACTAAGCAATTCTTAGTTAAACGCGTGATAGGCGTAGCCGGAGATCACGTTATTTGTTGCGACAAAGATAAGCGCTTAACTGTTAATGGCAAAGCAACGAAGGAGCCATATATTTTTACGGGAGATACTCCAAGTGATATGGTTTTTGATGTAAGAGTTCCTAGCGGAAAAATTTGGGTAATGGGTGATCATCGAGGAGCGAGCGCAGATTCGCGCTATCACCAAGATGACATCAATAAAGGAATGGTGCCGTTATCACTGGTAACGGGACGAACCGTAGCGGTAATTTGGCCAATCAAAAACGCAACTTTAATTAGTAAATTCGATCCACTCAAGTAAAGAAGTTTGCAACTGCGATGAAAGTCATTGAGCAGTTGTTAATAGCCGCCAAAATTTCTCCGATCGCGGGTGTCGATGAAGCCGGACGTGGGGCATGTGCCGGTCCATTAGTGGTAGCTGCAGTAATTCTCAAAGACCCATTCGCACCTGAATTGGCTTCTGTCCGAGATTCAAAAGAGATTGCCGAAAATAAACGTGAAGAAGTTTTCGAACTCATTTCAAAAATAGCAGACTCGATTAGTGTTGTGATAATTCCAGCGTTTGAAGTTGATAAACGTGGAGTGCATGCTGCTAATCTGGATGGAATGCGACGTGCCGTGTTGGGTCTAAACATTGAACCGGCATATGTCCTAACGGATGGTTATGCAATTGAAGGTTTAGGCGTGCCGAACGTTGGCGTCTGGAAAGGTGATCAAGTAGTAGTTTCCATTAGCGCGGCCTCGATTATTGCTAAAGTAACTCGAGATCGAATAATGCGAGAAATGGATTTGCTTTACCCTAGCTATGGTTTTGCTAAACATAAGGGTTATATAACAACTGCTCACAGTAGCTCATTGACCAAATTTGGGCCGTGCGCCGAACATAGAACTTCGTTTTCAAATATAGCCGCTCTCATGCACATGAGAGTTTGACCCACAACTTTTCTATCTCTTTACTTTCCAGTGGTCTAACTTCTATAACCTGACGCGCCTATGAGACCTACTTCAAGCAAGATTAATAAATCTTCCTCAAATAAAACTACTGGCGCCTTCGGCGAAGAAGTCGTTGCGCAATTCCTTATCAAACGCGGAAATGAAATTATCGAACGAAATTGGCGAGTGCGCGAAGGCGAGATAGATATTATCGCTTTAGATACAGAAGGCACATTTCTCTTTGTGGAAGTCAAAACGCGCTCATCGCTAGCTTTTGGCCACCCTTTAGAAGCAATTAATAACGAGAAAGCCCACCGGATGCAGCGTTTAGCCCTTGCTTGGTTAGCTACCAACCGCGCTCTTGGTTGCGAGTTTCAAATTGATTGTGCTGCCGTTCTTCTCGCTAAAGATGGTACTCATAGCGTTGAATATCGAGCAAATTTGTTATGACGCTTGCGCGAACTTTTAGCGTTGCCCTCCTTGGGTTGCAAGGTTCGTTGGTAACGGTAGAGGTCGATATTGCTGATGGCTTACCCTCATATACGCTTTTAGGTTTGCCTGATGCCGCACTCTCTGAATCACGCGACCGAGTGCGGGCCGCTATTGTCAATTGCCTCGAACTTTGGCCCAATAGAAAAGTAACTGTTTCGCTATCGCCAGCTTGGCTTCCAAAAAGTGGTTCAAGTTTTGATCTCGCAATTTGCATCGCTATTTTGTCGGCCCACCAAACTATTCGGCCCCAAGTGATTGAGAAAATTGTTTTCTTGGGCGAACTCTCATTAAATGGCGAGATTCGACCAGTTCGAGGAGTTTTGCCAGCGCTGATGGCTGCAAATAAAAGTGGTGTGCAAGTCGCAGTTGTTCCTCAAGCTAATGCGCCGGAGGCATCATTGATGCAGACCATGAAGGTAATTCCCATGGAGAATTTGAGAGAAGTTCTGCGCTGGCTACGAACCGGCGAGCGCGATGAAGTGCAAACTTTGGATTTAGCGTGGGGTAGCGAAAATGAAGTTCTTGATTTTGCCGATGTTGCTGGACAACCCGTCGCACGGCTAGCTGCCGAAGTTGTAGCCAGCGGTGGTCACCACGTCATTTTTCTAGGACCACCTGGGGCTGGAAAGACAATGATTGCAGAGAGAATTCCCAGTATTTTGCCGCAGTTAAAGATCGAAGAAGCTCTAGAAGTTACTGCAATTCATTCGGTGGCAGGAACTTTCACTTCACGTTCTCCACTCTCATTGATTGCGCCATTCGTTTCCCCACACCACAGCACTACCCGGGTAGCCATGGTTGGTGGAGGATCACATGCAATCAAACCGGGTGCCTGCTCCTTGGCTCATCACGGAGTGTTATTCATAGACGAAGCCCCGGAATGTGCGCCAGGAGTTTTGGATTCGCTCCGTCAACCTTTGGAATCAGGAACAATCACGATAGCCAGAAGCGTTGGAAGCTTAACTTTCCCAGCCCAATTTCTTTTAGTTCTTGCTGCAAATCCTTGTCCGTGCGGAAAATTTAGTGGTCGCGGCAGGCAGTGCACATGCACTTCGCAACAAGTTCGTCGTTACTTAGGAAAGCTTTCGGGACCATTGATGGATCGTATTGATTTGAGAGTTCATGTTGATCCGGTTGGCAGAGTGGATATGGCGCGCAGCGAGTTAGGTGAATCAAGTGCTGATATTCGCGCAAGAGTGATAAATGCTCGCGGAATAGCTGCGCAACGTTTTAGCGGCTATCCATGGAAGTTAAATTCTCAGATTCCAAGCAGAGCGCTGCGAACGATTTTCCAGCCAGAACGAAAAGCAATGGCTTTTCTTCACACCGAGCTTGATAAAGAGCGCCTAACTGCCCGTGGGCTACACAAAGTAATTCGCGTGGCTTGGACTTTGGCTGATTTAAGTGAAGCTCGAACTCCGACTCTGGCAGATGTCATAAGAGCCAATGCGCTGCGGGGAGGAGTTGAGCTATGAATGAACTAGAAGCACGAATTTGCTTATTTGCTTCTATAGAAGGTGGCACGGCTTTCTGGAGTAATGAAATTCTCTCACGCGGCCCATTAGAAACACATGAGCGTATTGTCAATGGCAGGTATGACCCAATCAAATATGAAAAGTTGATTTCAAGAATTAAGAGTTGTAATACGGATTCTCTTTTCGCCTCCATTGCAAAAGCAGATGGAGTATTTCTCACTCCGGAAGATTCAGACTGGCCCATTTCCTTAGATGATTTGGCGCTTCCGCCGATTGCTCTGGTTGTTAAGGGCAATGTCAAAGTTCTAACGCAGAAATCAATTGCAATTGTTGGTACACGTAATCCAACGCAATACGGTGCGCGTAACGCTGGCGATTTTGCTGCTGGATTTGTCGATCGCGAGTGGAGCGTCATCAGCGGCGGGGCTTATGGTATTGACTCTTATGCCCATAAAGGCGCGCTCGCCGCAGAAGGAATTAGCATTGCCGTTATCGCCTCCGGAATAGACATCAATTATCCAGCTGGGAATTTAAGACTCTTTGATGAAATTCTAGAGAACGGTGCGATAGTCAGTGAAGTGATGCCAGGTTGTAAGGCGTTGCCTGCTCGCTTTTTGACACGGAACCGCTTGATTGCCGCCCTTTCGCAAGCCACCTTAGTCGTCGAAGCTGCTTTTAGGTCTGGTTCATTGCGAACCGCACGGGATGCAGCTGAACTGATGCGCCTGGTAATGGCAATTCCGGGACCGATTAATTCACCGACTTCTGAAGGTTGCCATCGCTTAATTGGCGAGCGCGTCGGCGAAATCGTAACTTCTGTCTCTGATGCAGTGGAGTTGCTGAGCACATTTAAGTGAGAGAATACGCAGATGAGTGAATTTAAGTCTGGGTTCGTTGCTATCGTTGGGCGACCTAATGTTGGAAAATCCACTCTCATAAACGCTTTAGTTGGCAGCAAAATCGCAATTACTTCTCATCACCCCAACACGACGCGCAGCGCCATTCGGGGAATCGTTCACGGTGATAATTTTCAAGCGGTGCTAGTCGATACCCCCGGAGTTCATAAACCAAAAACTTTACTTGGCCATCGCTTAAATGCCGTTGTAGGCAAGAGTTTAGATTCAGTTGACATAGTCATTATGTGCATTCCAAGCGACGAGATATCCGGTGCTGGTGATTTATTTATTGCTGGCGAGATTGCAAAACATCCACGAGCTAAGAAATTTGCCGTCATCACTAAAACCGACTTGTTATCTAAAGAGAAACTCGCCCTTCGCTTAACTGGAATTATCGGTATTGCCAAAGATTTTCAGTGGGATGAAATCATTCCCGTTTCAGCAGCAATTCATGATCAAATTGATTTACTTAATGAATTAATCGCAAAGTATTTACCTATTGGCCCTGCGTATTACCCTGCAGGAACAACTAGTGATCAAGGGATTGAAGCTCTAATATGTGAATTTATCCGTGAAGCTGCCTTACAAGATGTGCGCGAGGAGTTACCTCACTCAATCATGGTCACAATAGATGAGTTTGGAGAGCGAGAAGAGAAAGGCTCAAGGCCCTTCTTTGATGTTCATGCAACTATTCACGTTGAGCGCGACACGCAGCGAGCTATTTTGCTTGG
>JBCKHR010000035.1:0-8640 GCA_038905755.1 Candidatus Planktophila sp. | reverse complement strand
ACTACGGGGAAACCATATTTCGCACGTGCGTCATCATCTTCTTTTCCAGCAGGCGTTCCATGCGGATGCCAATATTTAACATCGTAACTCGCCAGAGAATCATCGCTAACGCCCTCATACTTCTCACGCGAACCAGAGTCTGGACAAATCTCTAAACCATCAAGGAGAGCGATGTACCAATCCACTTCATTAACTTGCGCATTATCAGTGGTATCCCCCGTAACGATTGCCGCATTAATTACGTGTCCGGATAGCGGTCCATGCGTCACGCTATTTAACGCTTGAACCATTGCTTCAACAACGTGTGGCGAAAGCGGTAACTGTGGTCGGTAACAACCAATTGTTCCGACGCTATCTCTTATGGGACTATCCGGATCTGCCCATCGATCCAAAAACTCTGGTCGAACCGGTGACTGCGCATCACAGATATGTAAATCCGATAAGTGATGTATCAAAAGTAACGGTTCACTTACACTTGGAAACTCTCTTCCTACATGTTTATCGTCGGCAATAACTTCTAGCTCTGACCAACCTTTTTCATTTGGCTCAGTCCGTTTAAAACCCATGGCGCTATCTTAAAACCAAAAGAGAAGATATTTATTGAAAAGCCAGGCCGAAGCAATTAGCCCCACAACCACCACAAGCCCCTTAAGAAAACCCACCGGGAATCTATTGGAGAGCTTGCCAGATATATACGCTCCAGAGTTAGATCCCAAGAAGAGAAGAAAGGCGAACCACCAATTTACTTCTCCGCTAAAGAGGAATATAACGCTGGTAAAGATTCCAGTGACTCCCACAATTAAATTCTTGGCAATATTGACAGTATGTGCATCGCGCTTCCGTATTAAAGTCGCGATAATCATGGTGCCTTGACCAGGGCCAAAATATCCGCCGTAAATACCACTACCGAAAAGCATGGCAACTTCTTTCTTATGAGTGCGGCGCGCATCCGAAGGTCGTAATGGAATCAATATCGAGAGCGTGGCAAATAATAAGAGGAATGGCACCACCTTTGAAAAAACTTCTTCGGGAAAAGCTAACAGAGTAACTGCCCCGAGAATGGCCCCAAAAGCTGACCAAAACACTAACCCTCGATATTCGTTCCAAAATTTCTTGAGCACACTTCGTTGGGGCAGCAGGGCGAAAAAGTTGGATGCTGAAACCCCTATTGAATTCGTAATTGCCGCACTAACCGGATTGAGCCCGATAGCGAGTAAGACCGGGAAGGAAATCGCCGATGCTCCCCCAGCAACCCCATTAATAAAACCAACAATGAAGCCGACCGAAATTACGATAAAGGCATCCATCTGAGAAATTATATTGGTCATCCCAATCAAAGCGCTCTATTTAAGGATATAAACCGCGAAGACGATGGGCTTCGGCAACTCGGCCAACGCCAAGAATAAGGGCCGCTTCGCGCCAAGTAATATTCTGTGATTCTGCCGTGCTTTCAACTTCTTTAAAAGCTTTCATCATGATGCTCGTTAAGTTTGTCTTGACCTCTTGCGCGCTCCAGAAGTAACTCTGCTTATCTTGAACCCATTCAAAGTAGGAGACAATCACACCGCCAGAGTTAGCCAAGATATCTGGCACCACGAGAGCACCATTCTCTTGCAAAATCCGATCTCCCGCTGGAGTTGTTGGGCCATTGGCACCTTCAATCACAATCTTGGCTTTAATTGCGGATGCGGTGCGCTCGGTAATTGCATTCGAAAGCGCGGCAGGAATTAGTACATCAACATCTAAGTGCAATAACTCTTCGTTAGTGATGCGATCGGTTCCCGGCAAATACAAATCTCCGTTCTTTTGAACATGTTCCCAGAGCGCGTTTACTGAAGGAAAACCAACCACCCCGCCATGAACATTGGAGACCGCGACAATTTTTAGCCCCATATTCTCAAGAGCTACCGCAGCCCAATATCCAACTTTTCCGAAACCTTGAATTGCGACCGTTGCACCTGCTAGTTCTATTCCGCGAACGAGCAACGCTTCTCGCGTTGCAATTGCAACACCATCTCCAGTGGCAGATGTTCGACCGAGCGTGCCGCCTAAAACTATTGGCTTTCCTGTTACAACACTCGGAACTGAGAAACCCGCGTTAACCGAATATGTATCCATCATCCACGCCATGTTACGTTCATCGGTTCCGACATCTGGTGCTGGAATATCGCGTTCTGGTCCGATAATTGGCAAGATTTCAGAGGTGTACCTGCGCGTTAACCGTTCATTTTCAGCCAGCGAAAGCGTCGAAACATCTACTGCGATTCCGCCTTTAGCTCCACCGTATGGCAAATTAGTGAGTGCGCATTTCCATGTCATCAACATGGCGAGTGCAATAGTTTCATCCATATTTACATCTGGATGAAAACGCACTCCGCCTTTTGAAGGGCCGCGAGTTGTTGAATGTTGAACGCGATAACCCGTATACATTTCCACTTTTCCGCTATCGCGTCTAAGTGGAACCGCCACTTGTAAAACTCGCCGAGGTGTTGAAAGCGTGTGCCATTCATTCTCTGAAAGATTTAATTGGTCTACTGCTTTACGTAATTGGGCACGCGCAGTCTGTAAAGTTGACTCCGTTGTCATATTTGTAGAGTACGCGAAAAGAAAAGAAAAGTGAAACAACACTCTAGATTCGTGAAAAGCCATGCAAAGGAGTACTGTAAGGGTGATAGTTATTCGAGTTTTAGGAGAAAAATGAGTACTCAAGTTATCGAAATCACTGGCATGAGTTGTGGGCATTGCGAAGGAAAAGTCACTACAGAGTTAGAGAAAATAACTGGGCTAACCTTATTATCGATTAGCGCAGCTGATGGCCGCGCCACGATTGAATCAGAAACCGCACTTGATAACGATCTCCTTGAACGCGCCGTTAGCACAGCTGGTTTCAGCGCAGTGAGTGTAAATTTGCTTTAATATCATAGGCTTCGGCCATGAACCTTGAAGCTGAAAGTCCATTTGCCCAACGTAGTTGCCTCGAGTATGAGTTACCGCCTTTTGCGCAAATCTGCGAAGAACAGTACTTGCCAGCTTTTTACGGAGGTACCGCCGCACAATTGATAGAAGTTGAGGCAATCCTCGCATCAGATGGCCCAACTTTCGAAAACACGATTGTTGCCCTTGAGGCAAGCGGGCAAACTCTTAGCCGTATGTTGAGGGTTTTCTTCAATAAATCTTCCAGTGATACTAACGATGCCCTCGATAAAATTAAAGAAGAAATTGCCCCAAAGCTTGCTGCACATGGTGATGCAATTCGTTTAAATCCAGATCTCTTTGCTCGAATCAAATCGCTCTACGATTCTCGCCAATCGCTCTCCCTCAACAGCGAAGATGGCTGGCTACTAGAACGTTATTACCGTGATTTCATTTATGCGGGCGCCCATTTGAATGCGAGTGAGCGTGAAGTTCTGAAAGGTATCAACGAAGAACTTTCTACTTTAGAAACCCAATTTTCAAAAAATGTCTTAGCTGAGACTAATGATTTGGCTGTAATTGTCGAAGAGTTAATAGAACTAGATGGTTTAAGCGATAACCAAATTGCTGCAGCTGCCACTGCCGCTAAGGATCGCGGTCTCGAAAATAGGTGGCTAATTGGAGCGGTCAATTTCAGTGGAAATCCGGTTTTAGCATCGCTGAAAAACCGAGAACTTCGCAGAAAAGTTATGGAAGCATCACTAAACAAAGCAAACCGTGGCAATGAAAATGACAATAAAAAAGTACTTCTTACAATCGCAAGTTTGCGCGCTAAACGTGCACAGTTATTTGGTGTAGCTACCCACGCTGAGCATATTATTCAAGAGCAGACTGCAGCCCATCCCGAGAACGTCCATAAAATGTTGCGCCAAATTGCTCCGGCTGCAGTAAAAAATGCCCGCGCTGAAGCTGCAGACCTGCAAAGCTCAATCAACTCCAGTGGCGAAGATTTTGAATTAAGCAGTTGGGATTGGGATTTCTATTCAGAACAAGTTCGCCTTGAAAAATACAACATTGACAGAACTGCGATGCGTCCATACTTTGAACTAGAACGCGTCTTGCAAGATGGGGTTTTCTTTGCGGCTACCAAACTGTACGGAATCACTTTTAATGAACGCCCAGATCTTCTCACCTATCACCCAGAAGCTCGGGCTTTTGAAGTCGCAAATGAAGATGGCACGCCCGTTGGCCTATTTATCGGCGACTTCTTTACGCGCGACTCAAAGCGTGGTGGCGCTTGGATGAATTCCCTGGTCGATCAAAACTTCTTATTCCAACAATTGCCAGTGGTGGTAAATAATTTAAATATCCCAAAACCCCCTGCGGGCGAACCTGCGCTCTTAACTTTCGATGAAACTACAACGCTATTCCATGAATTCGGCCACGCACTGCATGGTCTTTTATCCAGCGTTAAATACCCCCGTGTCTCTGGAACAAGTGTCCAGCGCGACTTTGTTGAGTTCCCTTCTCAAGTAAACGAGATGTGGATGCTATGGCCGGAAGTAGTTGAAAATTATGCCCGCCACCATGTAACAGGAGAAAAACTGCCGCAAGAATGGATAGACAACTTGGATGCTGCTTCAACTTTTAATGAGGGGTACGCCACAACCAGTTATCTGGCTGCGGCAGCCCTTGATTTAGCTTGGCATTCGATTGCACCCGATGATGTAATCGATGATGTAATCGCTTTTGAAGCGAAAGCAATTGCTGATTACGGTTTAGATTTTGCACCAGTCCCAACTAGGTATCGCTCAACGTATTTCTCGCACATATATGCAGGCGGGTATTCTGCTGGATATTACGGATATATCTGGAGCGAAGTTCTCGATGCCGACACGGTTGACTGGTTTAAAGAAAATGGTGGCCTGCAACGTAGCAACGGGGATCATTTCCGTCGCGAATTACTCAGCCGCGGTGGTTCAATTGATTCCATGCAGATGTTTAGAAATTTCCGTGGTCGCGATGCAACTATTCAACCCCTGCTTAAGCGCCGAGGGCTCTCGTGAGATTCTCTCTGCTGCACATTTAATTGCCCCTTACTTCTTGCTGAATAGTCGTGAAAAGAAACTTGGTTCTTTGGGATTATTTTCATGCCCTTGGCAACGCGCAGAGTTGGGAATCCCGCGCAAGACTTGATCTACATGTTCGCCGCAACCCGACCAAGATGCCTTACCGCATTTACGACAGCTAGTTTTTGAACACATGCCTTGCTCCTTCAGTTTGCAAAAGTAGGGCTTCTTTATTTTGAATAACTCCGCCTACAAAATATGGCAACCCGCAATTGGCGTATGACACATGGCCACTTTTTTCGAGCACAATAATTTCTGCTTCAGCATCTAACCTGCGAAGTCTGGTCGCAGCTGCCATTCCTCCAGCTACGCCACCGACAATTACAATTCTCTTCATTGCCGTACCAGCGGTAGTCCGGCAGTTATCCATGATTGAATTCCGTTCTCCAAATTAAAGAGCGACTTAAATCCTGCATTTACCATTATTTCTGCCGCGATTGCCGATCTTCGACCGCTCTTGCAATACACCGCATAGGTGGCAGTTTTATCAAGTTTCGAAATCTCAGAGGCAAATTGTGTTCCCTCGACATCAATATTTATGGCGCCTTTTATATGTCCTGCCATAAATTCACCAGCAGTGCGTACATCAAGCGTGACTACGCCCGCTTCTTGGCTCTTCGCCCCGAAATCGCCAGCTTGAAGATTAGTTGTAGTGGCAGCTGATGAACATGAAGCTAAGAAGAAGAGTACTGGGATTGCTAAAGCAAGTAGTTTTTTCATGGCTAAGCCAAACTCAAGAAGAGTTTCTGCAACTTCTTCAAGGTTTCTTTATCGTTAGCTTTACTATCCAACACGCACTCTTGAAAACTTGCAGCTATCAAAGTTATGGCAGCGGTATTAATCGCCTTGCCTACCGCTGACATCTGGTGGGCAACTTCTTCACAACTCCGCCTCTCTTCAAGCATTCTAATAACCCCAGCGATCTGACCTTGCGCTCGTTTAACTCGTCTGAGCACTGCCCGTATCTGTTCCTCGTCTTGGAGTACATGAGGTTTCCTTGCTTTTGTCATTTCGGGCTCCTTCGTAGCGCTAACTCTCAACTCTCTACATCACACCAATAGAGCCTTGATTTAGGTGGACTTTAGCATACCCATGGGGGTATCCACAAATAGACGAGGTTGCAGACTTAACTTCTCTCATACGCCGCGGATGCCACTCTAAAGTGTTATTTAGTACGTGATACATATCCCATCAGGGCTTGACGTTCAGTATCTATTTCGTTCACATAGTTCTTGACTACATCTCCGATAGAGACAATTGAAATTAGTACATTCTCCGCATTTACAACAGGTATGTGGCGAATGCGAAGTTCAGTCATCATTTTCATGAGGTCAGAAATTAAGGTATCAGGGGTGCATGTGTGTACATCAGTGGTCATTAGATCTCGCACCTGCATCTCTATAAGTTGATCGAGTTTGCCAGGCATAGCTCGAACAACATCTCGTTCAGAGACAATACCTTCAATCGATTTCCCGTCACTTGAAACGACGAGGGCACCAACATGATGAACTTTGAGCGCGCTTACTAAGTCATGCACGCTGGCTCCGGCAGAGATGGTTTCAACTCGTTTACCAGCGATGATGCTCCCTACCTTCATGGCCAACTCCAATCCTCGATCCGATGTTGCCATACTGCCTGTCTAGGAGAATCTTGGCAAGAGGCAAGATGCCACGCAGTCATGGTGGGACAGGTGACTCAAACTAGTTAGCAATCGAGAATTGATTTATTGAGAGAGTAATTTGGCGTACTCTGTTGGTCGTGGCGACAAATCCAGATGAAGCAAAGAGCCATCACCCAACCGTCGCGGTCATTGGTGGTGGAATTACTGGATTGATGTGCGCCCGCCGACTTAGCCAGCAAGGTGTGAGCGTAATGCTCTTTGAGTCATCTTCGATTCTGGGCGGTCAAATTCGTAGCGCAAGGGTCGCCGAACATGACATTGATTTGGGAGCCGAAGCAATTCATGTTTCAGCTCCCGGAATGAGCGCTTTTATAAGTGAGGTCGGTCTATCGGAGGGGCTCATAAAATCAAATCCAGGGATGTCTTGGTTGTGGACCGCCAAAGGACTTCAGAGACTTCCTGAAGGAGTAGGTCCATCAGGGCCTAGAAAATTAAAACCGGTACTTCGATCTGGTGTGATGTCTCTCGGTGGATTGGTCAGAGCGGGACTGGAGCCACTAGTGCCGCGACGAAAACTTCGTGGTGATATCGGAGTGGGTCAGTACATTGGGAAAAGGTTTGGTAGAGAGGTAGTTGATCGATTTGTAGATCCGGTGCTCGGAAGTTTGCATGCTGGGGACGTTTACGGACTGAGCCTTCGGGCTATAACTCCGGAGTTGGCGGCGATTGCCGATCGGCGACGTTCGGTAATGATGAGCAGGCGCGGGCAAAAAGCTGGTCCGCCAATGTCATTTGCGACATGGGCTGGCGGACTAACTACTCTCACGGAACGCATGCTCATCGATACTGGTGTTGAAATCCGAACTCTCACCACCGTTGGATTTATAGAGATCTTGCCCTCTGGTCGCTATGTAGTGAAGACGCGCACTGATGGATCAATGGAGGTGGATGCCGTGGTTCTCGCCGTACCGGCACAAGTGGCGGCGAAGATCGTTCGGCCACTTACGGACGTCGCAGCAGCGTTATTGGAGAAAATTCGATATGCATCCGTTGCCACTGTCATCGTTTCCTACCCACGGGCGGGCGTTGACGGGTTGAAAGCCTTCCAGGGAACGGGTCTTCTTGTTCCCTCAAGTAGGAAGCGTCTCCTTAAGGCAGCCACATTTGTGAGTACAAAGTGGTTGCATATGGCCGATCCAGACCTTGTTCTGGTGCGATTGTCATGTGGCCGCGCAAATGAAAAAGTGATCGCGGCGATGAATGATGAGGAATTGGTTGCCAGACTTCATGCAGATTTGGTCGATGCGACGGGTGTGAGCGCTGCGCCGATTGATTCTTATGTACAGCGCTGGCCAAATGCGATACCGCAATTGGAGATTGGACATCTCGAGTTGGTTTCCAAGATCCGCGAAAATCTTGCCCTCTTCAAAGGGATCTATCTGGCGGGATCTTCATACGACGGAATCGGAATCGCAGCCTGCCTCAATTCTGGTTCCAAAGCTGCGACGCAATGCTTGATCGACTTGGGGATTGAGAAAGAACGGCAGCGTTAGTAGTTAGTTTCAGCCACCGACAAAAGTGCCATTCATTGCGGCACCTTCGGGTAGATATACGCAGGCAGGATCTTCACCGAGTGCATCACCGGTCGTCGCAAATGCTCGCGCACGTGAGCCGCCACAGAGATCGGCATATTCGCAATAGCCACATCGGCCTGAGAAATTGGATGCGCGAATCTGGAGTAGGAGCGGATTCTCTCGGTAGATGGTTGCAATCGATTCGGTACGGATATTTCCCAAACCATACGGAAGAAATCCAGCAGGGTAGACCTCGCCGTCATAGGCAATAAAGACAATTCCTTTGCCATCACGTGTGGCGGTTGTGTGGGCCCGCAGGCGGCTAGTTGGAGGTCCCATCAAATCGAGAAGCTGGGCGCTAAGAGTTCGATACAAATTTGTGTCAGGCGCGCGGTCGCCAGCA
>JBCKHR010000034.1:0-8770 GCA_038905755.1 Candidatus Planktophila sp. | reverse complement strand
CGGAGGCAATCAAGTATTGCACTCGGTTGGAATAGCAAATTCATTGCCAACTTCACGCTCGGGATATCAGCCAATTCATTACATTGAAAATATGGCGCGCGCACTTTTGGCCTCAGATTTAGTTATTGCACGGAGCGGTGCAGTTACCTGCAGCGAATTTAGAGCGCTCGGACGGTACGCGCTATTTGTGCCGCTGGCAATTGGAAATGGGGAGCAAGAGCTCAATGCATTTAACTTAGTTCGTGCTGGGCGTGCCGAAGTAATTAGTCAGAAAGATTTTAGGGAACCCTTCATCACGGAAAATATCGCGCGAATCGTTAAGCGCGCTTTGAGCCAACCACTTCAAGGTTCCTCCGTTGATCTGCTAGCAGCGCAAAAGATTGTTAGCCTCGCGCAATTTGCAATGGAGCAGGGGCGCTGATAAATGTTGATGACACTTGCCGCGCTTAAGGGGAAGAGAGTCCACTTTATCGGCATTGGCGGCTCTGGTATGAGTGGCTTAGCTCGCATCGCTCTCTCACATGGCTTTCACGTGAGTGGTTCAGATGAAAAAGACTCATCTGTAGTGGGCGCGCTGCGAGCCCTTGGTGCAACGTGCCATGGAGAACATAGAGCTGACCATGTTCTTGGCTCGGATCTAGTTGTTTTTTCAACAGCGATATCACCGACGAATCCTGAACTTACGCGAGCTCGAGAATTGAATATTCCAATCTTGACGCGCGCTGGCGCACTTGCGATTCTTATGTCTGAGTCAAAGGCCATCGCAGTTGCCGGAACTCATGGCAAAACTACGACTTCTTCCATGTTGGCAGTTGCCATCCAATCATGTGGGCGCGACCCTTCCTTTGCAATTGGCGGAACGGTAACCTCTTCAGGTTCCAATGCTCACCGAGGAACGGGCGAACTTTTCGTTGTTGAAGCAGATGAATCAGATGGTTCATTTATCGAGTACCACCCTTTTGCTGCCATCATCACAAATATCGAGTATGAGCATGTTGATTACTTCAAAAGCGAAGATTTACTCTTTCAGGCCTTTGAGAGCTTTGCCAAGACAATTAACCCCGATGGTTTCTTGGCCTATTGTTTAGACGATCCCGGAGCAGTGCGTCTGGTAACTTCACTTGATGCAATTCCAACGCTTTCATACGGAACTAATGCGCGCTCTGATTTAGTAATCGATCAGATTAACCTACTGCCCATGGGCTCCACTGCGCGGGCGCTCTGGCACGGCAAAAGTGTTGGTGTGATCGATTTACAAGTTCCCGGTAAACACAATTTACTAAATGCATCTGCCGCCCTTGCAACGGGCATCAATCTTGGCCTGGCACCCACGGAATTGCTTACCGGGCTCGGAATTTTCAGAGGAGCAGGAAGGCGTTTTGAATTAAAAGGTACCGTGCATGGCATTCGCGTTATCGACGATTATGGACATCATCCGACTGAAATTGCAGCCACTCTCGAAGCTGCGCGCCGATACGCTGGAGATGGACGAGTACTGGTTATTTTCCAACCACATCGATATTCACGAACAGAAGCTTTTTTAAACCAATTTGCGCACACACTTGATGTCGCCGATGAAGTCGTATTGCTAGAAATTTATGCAGCAAGCGAAAAACCTATTGCGGGTATATCTTCGAAATTAATCTGCCAAGCGATGAGCCATGGCAGATACATTCCCAATTTCATAGAAGCAACGGAATACATAATAAATATTGCGACCCCAGGCGACCTAATAATGACTTTAGGCGCCGGAGATGTGAGTTCACTAGCCCCCATAATCGTCGATGGCTTAAGTAAGAAATATTCGAATTAATGCGCAAGCTCCTATTTCTTCTTTTGGCCACGCTATTAATTGCTGGCTTATCCTATGCATTTGGTTGGTCCAACCTCTTCACAGTTTCTGCTATTGAAGTGCGCGGCGCTCCAACGAAAGAGAGTTCGCGTTTAATCGAACTTGCAACTGGAATCACTAGCGGTCAAAAATTGGCGCGAGTAGAACCGAGGGCGATTGCAGCTCGAATTTCCCGTGCGGATTGGATTGAATCGGCAGATGTTTCTAGAAATTGGATTTCAGGAAAAATTTCCGTAACGGTAATACCGAGAAAAGCGATTGCGAAATTTAATTCGCTATTTATGGATACTTCGGGGAAAACTTTTGCAGCCGTAGGTCCGCAACCGGAAGGGATGCTAGCAGTACATGCCTGGGATGCGGCGGCGGCTTTTACTGGAGTTAAATTATTGATTGGACTGCCGCAAGGTTTGCGCGAGAAGGTAGAGGTTGTCAAAGTCAATCGCGGCAAAACGTTCGTCTTGGAAGTAAATGAAATGGGCAATATGATTGAAATACAATGGGGTGCGCACAGCAAAAACTCTTTAAAAGCTAAGGTTTATCAGGCACTTATTGCGCTACCCGAAAATTCAGAGATAAAACGCATGGATCTTTCAGCACCACATGTTCCAATAGTCAGATAGTAATTGAAAAAGAAAATGTAAAATAATTCGAGTCGGTATTTGATTCTTAGTCGATTGCACTTTACTTTCACCTCAGGTAGTAAATTCAACTGTAATTCTCAACTTGAGGGTTACAGTCTCTTAGGAGGAAAACGTGGCTTCACCGCAAAATTATTTAGCTGTCATCAAAGTTGTTGGTATTGGTGGCGGTGGAGTTAACGCGATTAATCGAATGATCGAAGTTGGACTTAAAGGCGTTGAGTTCATTGCGATAAATACAGATGCGCAGCATCTATTAATGAGTGATGCCGACGTTAAATTGGATATCGGTCGTAAAACAACACGTGGTCTCGGCGCAGGAATGGATCCTGTAAAAGGACGCGCAGCCGCGCTCGATCATGTAGATGATATTGAAGAAATTCTCCGCGGTGCCGATTTGGTTTTTATTACTGCAGGCGAAGGTGGCGGTACCGGAACTGGTGCTGCACCAATAGTTGCAAAAATTGCGCGATCACTTGGCGCGCTAACAATTGGCGTTGTTACTCGACCATTTTCATTTGAAGCAAAGCTACGTGCTACTCAAGCAGACGTAGGAATTGAAGAGTTGCGCCAAGAAGTAGACACACTCATTGTGATTCCGAATGATCGCCTCCTGGCAATTTCAGATCGCAACATTACGTTGGCTGATGCATTTAAGAGTGCAGATCAAGTATTACTTTCAGGGGTACAGGGCATTACCGAGATAATTACTCAACCCGGTTTAATCAACTTGGATTTTGCTGATGTGAAAGCAGTTATGGATGGAGCTGGATCAGCGCTCATGGGAATTGGTTCTGCACGTGGTGAAAATCGCGCCATTCGCGCGACAGAACTTGCGATTTCGAGCCCACTTCTGGAAGCATCAATTGATGGAGCAATGGGAGTTTTGCTCTCTATTTCTGGAGGTTCTGATTTAGGTTTGTTCGAAGTTAACGAAGCATGTGAACTTGTGAAGAGCGTCGTACATCCAAATGCGAAATTTATTTTCGGAACCACTATAGATGATGCCTTAGGGGATGAAATACGCATCACTGTTATTGCAGCAGGCTTTGAAGGGGGAGCGCCAAAGAAAGTTGCAACACCAGTCATTGACGCAACTACTCTTAATGGCGTGGCAAATCCCATCGCTCCAAATGATCCTTTAGCTGTTGCTCTTGAAATGTTCGGTGAACCTATCCCTAAACGGCGCGTTACTTTTGAAGAGCTCGTCGCAGAAGACGAGATAGACGTACCAGATTTCATGAAGTAAGAGTTCTTGCCTACTTTCTTTACCAATCGTTCCGGTGGTGTTAGCACTGGAGTTTACTCATCGCTTAATCTGAGTGAACACGTTGGAGACGATTTACATTGCGTTAAAAGTAATCGCGAACTCTTAAGTTATGAGTTCGGCCCGGTGCAGTTTATGAATCAAGTTCATGGCGATTGCGTCGTTGTCGTTGATGAGGCGTTAGCGCAACCACCAACATGCGATGCCCTCGTTACTACAAATCCTAATCTTTCACTTGCTGTAATGGCAGCTGATTGCATTCCACTTCTGCTGACATCTTCAAAAGTTGTCGCCGCAGTACATGTCGGAAGACGTGGGTTGGTAAATGAAATCACCTTCAGAACTATTGAAGTTATGAACAATTTAGGAGCAACTTCTATTCATGCAACCCTAGGAGCTTCAATTTGTGGTTCATGTTATGAGGTTTCGCTCGAGCTGCGCAGTGAGGTGAGCGCAATTAAGCCTGCGGCACGCTCCACTACGCGAGCTGGTACACCAGCGTTAAATATTTCTGCTGGCCTTATCGCAGATTTAAAGTTTGCTGGAATAACTTACGAAAATTTGACCATTTGCACTTTTGAGAGCATGGACCACTTTTCTTATAGGCGTGGATCAATGACCGGAAGGTTTGCAGGTGTGGTGAAGTTATGAAAGATCGCTGGGAGGAGATTGCTCATAATTTGGAATTGGTGGAAGCGAGAATTGCGCGAGCTGCCATCCAATCGCAACGAAAGAGAGAAGAGATAACTCTGGTGGTAGTAACAAAGACTTTTCCATCCAGCGATGTTGCGATTTTGAAAAATTTGGGGATTTGCGATTTTGCTGAAAATCGAGATTCAGAAGGATCCATCAAAGCGTTAGAAGTTAGCGGCCGATGGCACTTCCAAGGTCAGATTCAAAGCAATAAGTTGAAATCAATTGTCCAATGGGCCAGCGTGATTCATTCGCTCGACTCTCTTGGCCACATTGAAGCTATCAAGAAAGTGATGGTCCACGATTTAGAAATCTTCATTCAAGTATCTTTGGATTCAGTCCAAGGACGTGGTGGAGCAGAACCAAGAGATTTGAACTCCTTGGCTGATTTACTGTTGCAAACCGATGGCTTATCTTTGAAAGGTTTGATGGCCCTTGCTCCGTTGGGAATGGAACCAAGAAAAGCTTATGGCGAGCTAGCTTTGATTTATAAGGCTTTTCGTTCCGATTACCCGATGGCTCAATTTTTATCTGCTGGGATGAGTGGAGATTTTGAGAGCGCAATTCATGCTGGAGCGACACATATACGGATCGGCAGTTCAATCCTTGGTCCTCGTAACTTAGAGGGGTAAAGTTTATCCATGGCTAATGCAATGCGACGCATCGCAAACTACCTTGGATTGATGGATGACCCAGAATTTGATACACCCGTTCTGGCTTCAACTCCAGATGCTAGTCGATCATCAGATGTGAGAATTAGATCTCGCGAGTTACGTCAAGTTACTCCAGCTCTCGAGCTTCCTCAACTCGAACTTCCGATTTTGGATCGAATCATCACGCTCCACCCTCGTGTTTACAATGAGGCTCGTGCAGTTGGTGAACACTATCGGCAAGGCAGTCCAGTCATTATTAATCTCACTGACATGGATGAAACCGAGCGCAAACGGCTAGTTGATTTCGCAAGTGGCCTAGCTTTCGGTTTGCACGGAACAATCGAGCGAGTGACAAGGATGGTTTTTCTTCTCTCTCCAGCAAATGTCCAAATCAACACCGAAGATAAATCAGCTGCAGCACAAGCAAGTTTCTTTAATCAGAGTTGATTAGAGGTCTCTAACGTGATTGATATTGGGTCAATTCTTGTAACAATTCTTCGGATATTTCTCTTCGCTCTTTTAGGACGTTTGATTCTTGACTACGTCAGGATGTTTGCGCGCAATTGGCGTCCGAGTGGAGTTACGCTTTTTCTCGTTGAGGCGATTTACTCAATTACAGAGAAACCAACTAATTTTGTCCGTCGTTTTATTCCGCCACTTCGAATCGGTTCAGCGAGTTTAGACCTCTCCTTTATTGTGCTCTTCTTCGGAATTCAATTATTAATCCCGATAGTCAGCCAACTTTAACAAGGCGAACGCAGATCCCTAACTCATTCTCAGAATAATCAAGGGCCGGATCTTGTTCCATTTTTAGTGCAAGCACTTCATCCATAATATGCGCAGAATTGCTAGCGATAGCTTGCGCTATCTCGGTAGTTGCATTCCAACTGATTTCGATTCGATCTGAAATTTCAAAACCATCGCTTTTGCGACGTTCTTGAATCAATCTAATTACCTCTCGAACTCTTCCAGCAGTAATCAATTTAGGTGAGAGCTCTAAATCTAAAGCAACGCTTTCGCCATCGTGGGATGAAACCATCCATCCGGACTTTGGAACTTCTGTGATAACTAAGTCCTCGAGAGTAATATCCCATTTTTCGTTAATTAACACTGAGCCATTGCTACGCAATTGTTTTACTAGCCTTGTCGCATCAGCGTTTGATATTGCTTTAGCAATTTCCTGAACAGTTCCACCAAACTTTGCACCTAGGGTTTTGAAGTTAGCTTTAATGGAGATATCAACTAAGTCACTCTTCGCATCGGCAATATCTTCAAGGTCAATGACATTGAGCTCGTCCGAGATTTGTTCTTTCATCGCCTGCGGAAGGGCAGCCCATCGACTTGCCGCAATGAGGGCACGTTGGAGAGGTTGGCGAGTTTTGATTCCCGATTCAGCTCGTGCGGCACGACCGAGCTCAACGATTCGTCGAGTTAGTGCGACATCCTTATTGAGAGTTAGATCAATCACTTGGGTATTGGAGACTGGAAAATTTGATAAGTGAACAGATACTGCAGCCTCCGTTCCGTTTGGACGTACCAGTTCTTGCCAAACTTGCTCAGTAATAAATGGAATCATGGGGGCGAGGAGTTGGGTTAGCGTTGTTAGACATTCGTGTAGCGTAGCTAGAGCGGCCAAATCTCCATCCCAGAAGCGACGACGCGAGCGCCGCACATACCAATTGGAGAGATCATCAATGAAGCGGGCTAGAGCTTTGCCAGCCCCTTGTGAATCGAAAGATTCCAATGCGGCATCAACCTCTTGAATGAGAAGATTTAGTTCACTAATTATCCAAAGATCCATGAGAGAGCGGTCTTTAAGTGCCGGTGATTGAGAAAGCTCAAATTTAGATGCATGTGCATAAAGCGAGTGGAAAGAAACGGTGTTCCAGTAGGTGAGCAACGTCTTTCTTACGACATCACTAATCGCCTCATGACCCAGTCGTCGGGCAGACCATGGAGATCCAGCGGCCAACATGTACCAGCGAACTGCGTCAGCGCCATGTTGGTCCATTAGCGCCATCGGTTCAATGACATTTTCTAAGTGCTTGCTCATTTTTCGACCATCTTTATCCAAGATGTGGCCAAGGCAGAGCACTGTTTTATATGAGCTTTGATCGAAAACTAAAGTTCCAATAGTCATTAAGGTGTAAAACCAGCCACGAGTTTGGTCGATAGCTTCACAAATAAAATCTGCTGGATATGCACTCTCAAATTTGGCTTTGGAGCCATCTTTGTGCGGATAGCCCCACTGTGCAAATGGCATGGCGCCAGAGTCATACCAACAGTCAATTACCTCAGGAACGCGTTTCATTTCTTTAGCACAGTGCGCACATGGAAAAGTTATGTCATCAACAAATGGTCGATGCGGATCCAAATTAGAGAGTTCTTGCCCTGCCAGCTGGCCTAGCTCTTTAAGTGAATCAACGCATACCTCATGTTTTTCTTCGCAGCGCCAAATAGGAAGAGGAGTACCCCAATATCGATTGCGCGAGAGCGCCCAGTCGATATTGTTATTGAGCCAATCTCCGTATCGACCCTCTTTAATTGTTTCTGGATGCCAATTAGTTTTTTGATTTTCTCTAATTAAGGCCTCTTTAATGGAGGTGGTACGGATGTACCACGCTGGCTGCGCATAATAAAGAAGTGCAGTGTGGCATCGCCAGCAATGAGGATAGGTGTGTTCGTACGGTTGGTGGCGATAAAGCAGACCTTTATTTTTTAGCACTTTTACCAGCACTTTATCGGCATCTTTAAAGAATAAACCGCCAATGAGTTCGAGATCCGCACGAAAAGTTCCATCTGGAGCAATTGGATTGACCACTGGCAATCCGTAAGATCGACAAACTTGTAAATCTTCTGCGCCAAAAGCGGGAGATTGATGTACTAAACCGGTGCCATCTTCGGTAGTGACATACGTTGCTAAAACAATGAAATGAGAATTTGGAATTTCTACATAATCAAATGGTCGCGAATACGTTGTGTGTTCGAGTTCGCTCCCTTTGTAACGCGCGATGATTTTAGTTTCCCCTTTGAGGGTTGCCATTAATTCTTTAGCAACAACGAGAATTTCTGTTTCATCTTCATGAGTTACTTCGACCGCTACATACTCCACATCTGGATGGACAGCGATAGCGGTATTTGATACAAGCGTCCAAGGTGTCGTGGTCCATACCAGGAAAGCTGCATTGACCTTAGTTAAAGGACCAGATGTAATTGGGAAACGTACAAATACTGAAGGATCAGTTACGTTTTCGTAGCCTTGCGCTACTTCATGGTCGGATAGCCCTGTTCCGCACCGCGGACAATATGGAGCAACGCGATAATCTTGGACTAGTAATCCTTTCTTCCAAATTTCTTTTAAACTCCACCAAATGCTCTCAATATATTCTGGGGACATCGTCCAGTAGGCCTCATCAAAATCAACCCAAAAACCCATTCGGTCTGTCATTGTGCTAAATGCGTCAACGTGGCGTTGTACAGATTCGCGACACTTATCGTTAAATGCAGCGATTCCGAATTTTTCGATGTCGCCCTTACCGGCAAACCCCAACTCTTTTTCAACCGCAATCTCTACTGGTAATCCATGACAATCCCATCCAGCTTTTCGTGTTACGTATTTGCCTTTCATTGTTTGAAAACGCGGAAAGACATCCTTAAATACTCGAGC
>JBCKHR010000033.1:0-8843 GCA_038905755.1 Candidatus Planktophila sp. | reverse complement strand
TACGCGTCGTAAAGTGCAACACCAGCAAGACCAGTGATTGGTCGTGCCTTCTTATACGCACCTTGTGCTTTTAGCGCGTTGAGCATTGTGAAAGCTGTTGCACTATTTGCCCATGCGATAAAGATGTAGTCAGCATTGGCATCAGCAGCTTGCTTTGCAAACGGTGTGAAATCAGTTGCAGAGACAGGTACCTTGATGGAAGAAACGATGGCACCTTTAGGCGTAAAGAGCGAAGTTATCGCGACAATATTTCCAGCACCGAATGCGGTATCTTCAACGAAGACCAGAAGCTTCTTGCCTTTTATTGGCTTGATACCAGTTAATGGCGCAACGTCTTGTGTAGATGTGTTACCAGCGCGGAAGACATACTTATTAGCAGCGCTAGTGATTGCATCATTCTTCGCCGGACCTGAGATGTAGAGAACTTTGTTTTGCTCAGCAAGTGGAGCAAGAGTTAGCGCTACACCTGAGCCTACAGTTCCAGTAATGATCTTTACGCCATTACCTACCATCTCTTTAAAGAAAGTGGTTGCCGTTGCAGGATTTAAGCCATCATCTTTCGTTGTTAGAACTAATTTGGCGCCACCAACTTTCATGGTTCCCTTTGTGTAGTAGTTAAGACCCCATACCAACGCATCATTGAAAGCAACTCCAAAAGATCCTAATGGACCCGAAAGGGTGGTGATAACGCCGATTTGTACATCTGGAGCAGCGCTAGCAGGGGCTGCGAGGCCCACAGAAAAAAGCGCCATAGCCGTTAAAGCTATCGCTCCACGTTTTAAAATATTCTGCTTTCTCATTAAAGTTCTCCTATTCGTTGTAAGGCCTCACCGAGGGCGGTGGCTGGCACGTGAGTTTATACGGTTTCACCATTAACGCAATGTAGGCTCTCATCCATGGCGATGAACCCTTCTCAGGCGACTTTTCTGCCTGAGATTCACATCAAGGTGCTCCGAGATTCTGGAAACCTAGCCGTATTTCGTTATGGAGCAAAGGACGGGAAACCGATTCTTGCTCTCCACGGGATAACATCTTCGAATCGTTTATGGCAATGCTTCGCTCGCACCGTAACTGCTCAGGGTTATACGGTCTACGCCGTTGATTTACGCGGACGCGGCCAGAGCAATAAATTAAGCGGACCATTTGGAATGCTCACACATGCACAGGACATGGTGGCAGTACTTGATCACTTGGAAATTAAAAAAGCTGATCTCATCGGACATTCAATGGGAGCTTTTATCGTTGCAGCGATGGCGAGCGTTGCCCCCACCCGAATTAACCGCGCAGTTTTCATTGATGGTGGCATACCACTGCCGCTTCCCCATGGATATACGCCGGAGCTGGTCTTACCGTTAATTCTCGGCCCCGCTCTAACTCGACTTGCCATGACTTTTGAGAGCAAGGAGGCGTACCGTAATTATTGGAAATCCCAGCAGGCATTTACAAAAGGATGGAGCGCGGTGATGGATGAATATGTTGACTACGATTTAGAGGGTGAGGCTCCATATCTGAAACCCACAACTAATGTGCTTGCGGTCGAAGAAGATTCTGCAGATTTATTCGGAAGTGAATTAATCGAGGACGGACTAAGAGGCTCAACTGAAGAAATTCTTCTGCTGCGGGCAGTTCGAGGTCTGCAAAATGAAGAGATTCCCCTCTACCCAGAAGAAATTATTCACTCAGTATTGACGAAATATCCAAAAATAAAACTTGTTACCGTGCCTGATGTAAATCACTATGACATTTTGCTAGAGCAAAGCGGAGCAAACTTATGTGCGGAAATTATTTATGGGATTAAAACATGAGCAATTCACTTAAAGGTAAGCGCGCGCTCATTACTGGTTCATTTCAAGGAATAGGGCTCGGTATCGCAACCGAACTAGGCAAGGCAGGGTGCGACGTAGTTCTCCATGGACTCGGAGATGCTGGCGTTATTGCTAACGCTGAAAAAATTGTGAAGGCTGCTGGCGCAACTAAGATAGAGAGTTATATATCCGATTTACGGGATGTTAACGCCACTGAAAGTTTGATTGCTAAAATATTGAGCAATGGCCCAATCGATATCTTGGTAAATAATGCTGGAATTCAACATACCGCCCCGACGGTGGAAATGCCGCGCGAAAAATGGAATGACATTATCGCGATAAATCTTTCCTCTTTTTTTGACACAATGCGATTGCTCCTGCCAGCAATGGCAGAGCGCGGGCATGGGCGAGTAATAAATATTGCATCGGTACATGGCCTCGTTGCCTCAGTTGCCAAAGCTCCATACGTGGCGGCAAAACATGGAGTTGTTGGCCTAACGAAAGTCGCGGCCCTTGAGTATGCCCATATTGGTAATCGGGAGAATGGCGGTCTCACTATTAACGCAATTTGTCCAGGTTGGGTGGAGACCGCTTTGATGGAATCTCAAATTCAAGCCCGTGTCGAAAAGTTAGGTATCGATCGCGCTGCTGGGATTGCCGATCTCATTTCAGAGAAACAACCAAGCAAGAGAATGTCATCACCCAATGAGATTGGCGAGTTAATACTCTGGTTATGTAATAAAGCCGCTCATAACATAACGGGGGCTGCAATACCTGTCGATGGCGGTTGGACTGCGCAGTGATATTAAGAAAGACATCTGATCTGCCCCAGGTTTTTCGGACAGTTTATTTACCTTTCCATTGCGGAGTGCGCTTCTCGCTAAATGCTAGCGGGCCTTCTTGCGCATCACTACTGAGATAGACCGGCGCCCATATCTCATTGACCTCGGTATAGGTCTCGCCCATGACGCGACGCATAACTGTAGTAACCATTTTCTTTCCTGCTTTGACGGAAAGGGGTGCGTTACTAATAATGCGCTCCGCCATTTTACGACCGCTCTCAGCAAGCGCTTCATAGGGCACTACCGCATTTATAAGTCCAATTTCTAACGCTCTGCTTGCTGAAATCGTTTCTGCGGTAAGAAGCATTTCCATTGCGACTTTGGGTGGAATGAGCAGAGATAGTGGCGCCGCCCATGGTGCACCACGACCGTGGCGAGCCTCAGTAATTCCGAACCGAGCGTTCTGGGCTGCTATCACGATATCGGCTTGTTGCACTAGGAAAAATCCTCCAGCCAGCGCTACCCCGTTTACCAATGCGATAACAGGTTTATCGGTATCAAAGAGTGGGATGAAATCGTCTGGAGGAATTGTCAACCCCGCTGCCGACATTTCTTTGAGATCAGCGCCGGCGCAAAAAGCTACGCTCCCTGTTGCGGTAATGATGAGAACTTTTGCAGCGTCGTCGGCGGAGAATGCCGTAATGGCGCCACGGATTCCATCTCGGACAACCCGATTAAGTGCGTTTCGCGCATCAGGTCTGTTGATCGTGATGGTTGCGATTCCATCACTTACTTCGTATAGAAGTTGGTCGGCGTTATTCACTCTGACCTCAACCCAAGACTGCGCGCAATCAGCAACTTCTGCACTTCGCTGGTACCTTCGCCAATTTCTAAAATCTTTGAATCACGGTATTGACGAGCCACGAGCGATTCATCCATAAAACCGTAGCCTCCAAATATCTGAGTGGCATCGCGGGCATTATCCATTGCAGCATTACTTGCGACCAGTTTTGCAATAGATGCGTCGGTTTTAAATGCCTTTCCCGCTGCGAGTAAGTGCGCAGCGTGATAGTAGGCCAGACGGGCGATGTGGACTCGTGATTGCATCTCCGCAATTTTAAAAGCAATTCCTTGGTGTAGTCCGATAGCTTTTCCAAAAGTCGTCCGAACTTTCGAATACCGCAACGCTTCATCAAGACATCCTTGCGCCGCTCCAACTGCTAAGGCCGCAATGGCAATTCTTCCTTCATCCAGCGTTTCCAAGAAGTTTGCATATCCTCTTCCGAGTTTGCCGAGCAAATTTCCCTCTGGCACTCGCAGATCATTAAACGTTAGTGCATGGGTGTCGGAGGCGTGCCAACCCATCTTACGATAAGACGGATCAACAATGAGCCCCTTAGTGCCAGAGGGAATAATGAGCGTGCTGATCTCTTTGGTGCCATCGCTATTTTCTCCAGTTACGCAGGCAATCGTTATCAATGATGTGATGGTCGTGCCAGAGTTCGTAATAAACGCCTTAGATCCGTTAATAATCCATTCATTGTTAGACAGTTCGGCGCGAGTACGTAACCCGTGGGCATCGCTTCCGGCTTCTGGCTCGGTTAACCCAAATGCACCAAGCGCCTGACCCGAAAGCAAGGCGGGTAGATAGCGTTCTCTCTGTTCTTTATTGCCAAAGCGAAAAATCGGCATCGCCCCAAGACCTACCGCCACGTCCAGAGTGATGGCGATACTTTGATCCACGCGGGCAAGCTCTTCAATTGCTAGACAGAGCGATAAGAAATCGCCACCCATTCCGCCGACTTCTTCGGGAAACGGAAGGCCAAAGAGACCCATGGCTCCCATTTGCTTAACGACGCCATATGGAAATGTGTGGTCTCGGTCATGTTCGACGGCGCACGCCGCAACTACTGAATTGGCAAAATCGCGAACCGTGGCAGCCAAGATTTGATGTTCCTCTGATAACTGTTCCAACGCTGTATTCATTTCTCCTCATCCCATAACTGTGAAAGAGCTACTGACGCTTTTGATTGAATTCCCAGACCAGTAGTTCGGCGTAACCAATTGCTAGTTTCCACCAGCGCTTTTAGATCAACTCCCGTTTCAATGCCCAACCCATTAAGTTGCCAAATTAGATCTTCGCTCGCCAAATTCCCGGTCGCACTTTTCGCAAATGGACAACCACCCAGGCCGCCAATAGATGCATCAATAATGGAGATTCCCTCTTGTAGTGCAACCAAAGTATTGGCCAGAGCTTGACCGTAGGTGTCATGGAAATGGACAGCTAGATCACTACGTTTAATCTGTTTTTTCTCCAAGAGATCCAACAATTCCACAACTTGATTTGGCGTGGCGATTCCAATCGTGTCTCCCAGAGATAACTCATGAACTCCGGATTCGAAAAGGGCTTGCGCAACAGCGCAGACTTGCTCTTTTGGGACCTTGCCTTCCCATGGATCCCCGAAGCACATGGATATGTAACCTCGTACGCGTAACCCTTCCATCCGAGCTTGCTTAATTACTCTGTCGAAACTCTTCAGTGATTCTTTAACGCTGCTATTGAGATTGGCTTGGGAAAAAGATTCAGTGGCACTTGCAGTTATGGCAATCTCTCGCACGCCAGTGGCAAGCGCCCGATCTAGCCCGCGTTGATTTGGAACAAGGGCAATCAAGCGGTTCTCATTAAACAAGGGCTGCAATTCTGAAAGTAGCTCTTCCGCGTCGCTTAGCGCTGGTACCAAATCAGGGCGCACAAAACTAGTAACTTCTACTGCTGGCATACCCGCCGCTATAAGTCGCTTAATCAGCGCCACTTTGGTCGCGGTTGGCAAGATGAGTTTTTCATTCTGGAGACCGTCTCTTGGTCCGACTTCATAGACCGTCACTTTTGAAGGTAGTGCCGTGATATTAAACATTTTCATTTACCTCCATTAAAATTTCGCCCGATCGGACTTTGGATCCGATGGCAACGTTACACGCAGTGATCGTTCCTTTTTGTTTGGCCCGAATTACGTGTTCCATTTTCATCGCCTCAATTGTTAATAGCGCATCACCAATTTCTACTTCATCACCCACTGCTACTTCCATGGTGACCACAGTTCCTGGCATCGGAGTAGAAATTTCATCGGAGATTTTGTCGTTGCTCTTTCTGCGGGGCCCGACGCGCGCCATCTGCCAAGTACCGAGGTCAGAATGGTGAATCCACCACTCGCTACCTATCTGAAAACTTGTCACGCCAAGGGATGGAGCGGCCGGCAGTTCTACATTAAAAGGCTTACCTTTGATGTATCCGGTAAGCGTTGCACTCGGCAGCCCAGATAGTCTCCAACTCCGACTTTTCCAAGATGGTATCGCTGAAGTCGTAGAAACCGCACCAGCAAAAGCGTTGAATACCGCCAGCGATGGTTCCCGTTCCACTATTTCAAGCGCCTCCAAATAGTTAGTGTCATATCGCGATTGCGCAATATCTTTCATCCCCAAGAGATCAATCAAAAAATCGATGTTCGTTGTAATTCCTAGGATCACGGTCTGACTTAGCGCGGTCCGCAAATTAGCGAGCGCTCCTTCTCGTTCTTGCGCCCAACAAGAGACTTTTGCCAACATCGGGTCAAACGAAGTCGAAGCGCCATGGCCCTCGATAATTGCGGTATCGGTAATTGTGTGAGCCGCAAGCGGGGCTGCAAATTTTCCAATGCTCCCGTCCGTTGGGAGAAATCCGTGGTAGGCATCTTCTGCATAAATGCGCGCCTCGATCGCGTGACCCTGGAACTGCACCGAAGGAATAACCTCCTTTAAGTGTTCACCACTAGCAATGCGCAGTTGACACTCGACCAGGTCCAAGTTGGTAATCATTTCGGTAACACGGTGTTCGACTTGCAGACGAGTGTTCATTTCCATAAAATAGAAATCATCCGGAGATGTGGCATCGACCAGAAATTCAATGGTTCCAATATTTTGATACCCAATTGCTGATGCAAGTTTTAGCGCTGCCTCCCCCATTCGCATTCGTTGCTCCACCGACAAAAAGCCAGATGGAGCTTCTTCAATAACTTTCTGGTGCCGTCGTTGCAACGAACATTCACGTTCACCTAAATGCAGGTACTCGCCGTAGTTGTCAGCAACGATTTGAAACTCAATATGGCGAGATCTGCGCAGGTACTTCTCAAGATACAAAGTGCTATCACCAAAAGAGGAAAGTGCCTCTCTGCCGGCAATCGGTAATAGGTGTGCCAGTTCGCTCCCGTCGCGTGCAATGTGGAGCCCTTTACCTCCGCCGCCAGCAGCAGGTTTTATCAACAGTGGAAAACCAAATTCAATACCGGCTAGGAGAAGTTCGCGCTCACTCATATCTGGAGCGCTGATACCTGGCACGACCGAAACACCTGCCGCTATGGCGCATTCGCGGGCAGAGATCTTTTCGCCCATGGCAGCGATGGATGCAGCGTTAGGCCCAATGAAAACTATTCCAGCCTTTTGGCAACCGCGGGCAAACTCCGCACTTTCGGCGAGAAACCCATATCCCGGATGTATCGCCTGCGCACCACTGGCGCGCGCCGCGGCAATAATTTGGCGCCCGTCTAGGTACCCAGTTCTTGCTCCATCCTCCAGCAGGAATGACAGGGGTGTCATCTTTGCGTGAGCGGAACTTCGGTCGCTATATGTATAAACACTGACGCACTCGATTCCCAAGCGGGCCAGGGTGGAGTTGATTCGAAGGGCTACTTCACCTCGATTTGCAATGAGTACCTTGGAAAACATCGCTACATCCGGAAGATTCCAAATGCAGGATTTGGAAGCGGAGCGTTACCTGCAATGGAAAGTGCCAGGGACAGAACCTTTCGAGTGTCTCGGGGATCAATGATTCCGTCATCCCATAGTCTTGCCGACGAAAAATATGCGCTTCCTTCATGCTCATAGCGATCCAATATTGGTTTCTTAAATTGCGTAATCTCTTCCGCCGACCAGCTTTCACCTTTGGCGTGGAGTTGATCGGTTTTTACTGTTACTAGAACTGATGCTGCTTGTTCACCGCCCATCACGGAAATTCTGGCGTTGGGCCACATCCATAGAAATCGCGGATCATATGCGCGCCCGCACATTGAATAGTTACCCGCCCCGAAGGAACCTCCAATGACAATGGTGAATTTCGGCACCCGAGTACACGCCACGGCACTTACCATTTTTGCACCATGCTTTGCTATCCCGCCTCTTTCATATTCCTTGCCCACCATAAATCCAGAAATATTTTGAAGAAAGATCAAGGGAATCTTCCGTTGGTCGCATATTTCAATGAAATGCGTACCTTTAAGGGCAGATTCGCTAAAGAGCGGCCCGTTGTTCGCAATAATTCCTACCGGATAGCCGTCGATATTTGCAAAGCAGGTAATAAGAGTTTCGCCATATTCAGATTTGAATTCAAGAAATTTACTTCCGTCTACAATTCGGGCGATGACTTCTCGTACATCATATGAAGTGCGAGTATCCACTGGCACAATGCCCAATAAATCCTCTTGGTCGTAGCTGGGTTCTTCGCTTACCTCTGTTGGTCTCAGCCAGTTGGCGGTGGGTGGAATTGTAGAAACAATTGAGCGAAGAACTTGGAGGGCTTCACCATCGCTGTTCGCTAAATGATCAGTAACTCCGGAGAAGCGAGAATGCATAGCTCCACCACCCAACTCTTCAACAGAAACTTCCTCGCCAGTGGCAGCTTTTACAAGTGGCGGGCCACCCAAAAATATGTGCCCTTGCCCAGCAACAATTACGTTCTCGTCGCTCATGGCTGGGACATACGCGCCACCCGCAGTACAAGCGCCTAAAACTGCAGATACCTGCGGAATCCCTGCGGCGCTAAGTTTGGCTTGATTGAAAAAAATTCGACCGAAGTGGTCCCGGTCGGGAAAAACTTCATGCTGCATGGGTAGAAAGGCGCCCCCGGAATCCACTAAATAAATGCAAGTAAGGTGATTGGCTAGAGCGATCTCTTGCGCTCTCAAATGTTTCTTCACCGTCATTGGGTAGTACGTACCGCCCTTAACCGTCGCGTCATTGGCAACCACCATGCAAGGACGCCCATTGATGAAACCAATTCCAGTGATAATGCCCGCACCTGGCGCTTCATCGTCATACATGTTATGTGCGGCCAGGGTTGAGAGTTCCAAGAATGGTGCGCCAGGATCTAACAATTGATTGACTCGATCTCGTGGCAGTAATTTCCCGCGGTCTTGATGACGAGCTCTCGCTGCCGCAGGCCCGCCCA
>JBCKHR010000032.1:0-8897 GCA_038905755.1 Candidatus Planktophila sp. | reverse complement strand
GTATCTTTCACAATCTTCTGCAAAACTGTTGCGCCACTGGCGCGCTGATGCGCGAACGCCATGGTTCTTGAAAGCGTTGATTCTAATTCGCATATTGGGATCGACTTCTAAAAGCCAACGAGCAGTATCACGTAGTTCGGTATCTGAATCGTTTATCTCTGGAATAAGCAAAAGGCGAACTTCATAGAGAATTCCCAAGGTAGTCAAGAATTTGATTGAATTAAGAACGTTTTTATGTGGGTGCCCAGTTAAAAGCTCGTGCTTTACTGGGTCTAATACTTTCAAATCCAACATCACGCCATCCGTTACTGGCGCAAGCAGCTCCCAGACTGGTCTTGGAGTGTTTCCGTTGCTGTCAATGAATGTGGTTAAGTGCGACATCTGCGGGTCGTTCTTAATGTATGAAAAAAGTTCTTCGATGAATTCAAATTGAATAGTTGCTTCACCACCTGACACTGTGATTCCGGAAATGTATGGCATCGAAGCTTTAATTCGCCTGATTGCTTCAGCTATCGATAAGTCGCGCGCTTTTGGCGCCCGAAGTGGAATTGTGTGCGGGTTGTGGCAAGCCAAACAATTGAAATTGCATCCTTGCATGAAAAGTACGAAACGATTTCCGGGGCCATCGACCCAAGAAAAAGGGATGGTGTCAGCCGTTAAACAATGGTGAGCTTTCATGGCTCGTGACCCTCTTAACTTTGCGCGCATCCACATGAGAACCTGCCACCGCACCTGCGCCAAGAAAAGTACTGGAATGGCGAGCATTTGGAAGTTTTAAGAGATCCGATTTGCGCACGAGGTAACCGGTAATTCTTATGAAATCATTGCTATCCAAGTTGAACGTGAAATCGCGCATTCCGGATTTAAACCCGCCGCGGATTACATCGACGATTGCTTCTGGATTTTTTACTGCACTCTCATCGAAAGAGAGAATGTCACTCACGCCGGATGCAAAGAGGTGATGATGCCGAGCCACGGTATTGAGGTGTTGCAACAGAGGTGGTTCACTCCCAATTGGAATACGCGTGCCGGCAGTCACGCCAATATCGAGATCAATACCTGATTGGGAGTGTAAAAAGGCGCGTCCGTTATTGCCTTTGCAATACGGCATTGGAATATCTGATACTAACTCTGCCACAGTGGAGGTGATCCGATATGCCAGATCATTAGCGGTTTCGCTATGTCCGTAAGTGCCAGTGTGTCCTTCACGTTCCTGTAGCAAATTTACAGCTTCAGCGAGACCAAAAATTCCAAACATTGCTGAAAACTTATCGATTGAAATAAGACCTTCGCGCGAGAGCCAATGCGAGTCGTAGAAACCCGACTCTTCAACTAGAAAACGAATTCGAGATTCCATTAACTCGGCCGTTAATTGCGTATAGAGCGGCAGGCTCTTCTTGAAAAACTCTTTGACTCCACCTTTTGTTGCCTTTACAACCTCCTTCAAATTCAAACGGACGAGCGTGTGCGATCCGCCGCCGATTTTGAGTGAGTTGTAACAACTTACTGCCGCATATTGCGAACCTAAATCGCTCTGCATCATTGGGTCGTTGATGAAATGAGGCTTGCCGCAAACAAAGACAGTTTCGACTGCATCGAGTAGGTACTCATCACTTGTTAAAGTTGGATCAACTTTCAAACTGATGTTAGGTACTACTTGAAGTAACTCACGCTCGAGCGCAAGAATTATTTTGGCGACTCGGTTATAGGTGGGGCTCAAATTTGTGTGCGCAAAGGCATCGGGAAACATCCGATCCATCGATATCCAGAAAAGTCGTAACTTTTTATAAAGATCCTCATCGCTTACCTGTGTAACGTAGGGAAGTATCAAAGTGTCGAGATCACCCAAATAAACCGGATAACCCGTAATTGATGGTGTTTGCGAATACATAATTAATAAGTAGGCAAGGGCCTCATCTAAGTTTGCAGCAGGTTCTAGCTCCAAGAATTCTGAGCCTGCGTCGAGAACTATTTTATAGTCAGGCAGAGCGTACCTCGCGCGATAAGGTGCGTTTCCTTCGTACATATCGCAAATAATTCGTCGCTCGAGAGCTTGGCTGCATTGCGGACTTACCATCGGTGCTTCCAATAAGTTCTCAGCTAGCCCTGCTAATCCGGCGACCCGTTGTTTATAGGTGTAATTAGGGTTCTTAATGAGTGCGCGGATCTCTTGCAAGGAGGCAGCCATGGTTCTGATATTACGTTTACTCACTCAACTTGTTGAGTTGAAAGTGGAGTGCTGCCTCTCGCTTCTTGCAAATTACTCGCTTTTAGTCTTATTTACTTAACTCATCTATACTCTGGCCATGGGCAGAAACGGACAGGCTAGTTTTTTCACTCGCCGACTAGTTATCGATTTCTGCCGCATTACCTCTACCGCCTGCTAAACCTTTTCACTTGCGAATTCAGGGGCACCCTGTGCCATCCATGTCGAATTAAGGAGCAGAAAATGAAAGTTTATTCAGATATAACAGGAGTTGTCGGGAACACGCCACTTGTGAGAATCAATCGCATTATGGATGGCGGCGCGGGGCATGTTTATGCGAAGTTGGAATTCTATAATCCGACCACCTCGGTAAAAGATCGCATCGGAATTGCAATGGTCGATGCTGCTGAAAAATCAGGTCAATTAAAAGCTGGTGGCACCATTGTCGAAGCAACTAGCGGTAATACCGGAATTTCTTTAGCGATGGTAGGAGCCGCTCGCGGTTACAGAGTCATTTTAACAATGCCGGATTCAATGTCGAAAGAGCGTCGCGCACTATTGCGGGCTTTTGGCGCCGAATTAGTTCTTACTCCCGCTGCTGAAGGTATGCGTGGCGCAGTTGCTAAAGCTGAAGAAATTGGCGCGCAAAAAGAGGGTGCAGTTTTAGTAAGACAATTTGCAAATCCTGCTAATCCAGAAATTCATAGAAAAACTACGGCGGAAGAAATTTGGCGAGATACCGACGGCCAAGTTGCTGCAGTTGTTGCGGGAATTGGAACTGGCGGAACAATTACGGGTGTTGGACAAGGGCTGAAAGCGAAGAACCCGGAGATCAAGATTTTTGCGGTAGAACCAGCCGCGTCTCCGATTCTTAATGGCGGTCAACCAGGAGGCCATCCGATTCAAGGCATTGGCCCGAACTTTGTGCCAGAGATTTTAGATACGCATATCTATGACGAAGTTCTCGATGCGCCAAATGACGCTGCCCTGACTTATGCTCGCAGAGCGGCGCAGGAGGAAGGAATTCTGGTAGGCATTTCATCCGGTGCTGCGCTTTGGGGGGCTGCTCAAATTGCTGCGCGCCCTGAATTTGCCGGGAAGATAATTGTTGTCATCATCCCTTCATTTGGTGAGCGGTACCTTTCTACCGTTCTATATCAAGATTTAATGGATTAGTTTTTCCATGAGAATGATCGAAGATCTCAATACTGCGATCCGGCGCGATCCTGCTGCGCGGAATAAATTGGAAGTGCTATTAACTTCTCCAGGTGTGCACGCCTTGTGGAACCATCGCATTGCACACTTCCTCTGGCAGGTTAAATTGAAGTTACTGGCCCGAATTATTTCGCATTTAGGACGTATGTTTACCGGTATTGAGATTCATCCCGGTGCAACTATCGGGCGACGATTCTTTATAGATCACGGCATGGGCGTGGTAATTGGCGAGACCGCAACCATTGGAAATGATGTTCTGTTGTATCACGGTGTGACCCTGGGCGCTCGCGGATATTTCAAAGGCAAACGCCATCCAACTATCGAGGATGGCGTTATTATTGGCGCTGGGGCTAAAGTAATTGGAAACATCACTATTGGTGCGGGTTCAATGATTGCCGCCAATAGCGTTGTGACCAAGGATCTGCAACCGCACACCGTGGAGTTCGTCTATCAGATTTAACTCCTGCTTTAATTAGCCACCGACAGAGGAGTTAGTAAATGGCACGTTTGCTTTTAGCGTTAATGATTGCTTTCATGGTCCTAGATTTTCTGAGCGAACAAGGCTTGGCATATCTCAACGACAAGTCTTCTAAAAAGCCATTGACTCCGCAATTGCAAGGCATTTATTCAGAGACCGAACACGCCAAGTCCGTAGCTTATGGTGGAGCAAAATTCCGTTTCGCTCTTCTGGGTTCAACTTTCTCTCTTCTTGTTATTGTTTTAGCTCTGACTCTGCATTGGTTTGCCACGCTCGATAACTTCGTGCGCGGACTGGTCACTAATCAAATTCAAATTTCGCTCATTTTTATTGCGTTAGTTTCGTTGTTAAATTCAACGCTTTCTCTGCCATTTTCGGTGTATGGCACATTTGGTTTAGAAGCGAAGTTTGGTTTCAATCGCACGACGCCGAAAACATTTGTGCTGGATCGAGTTAAGGGGACTCTCGTCGGAATGATAATAGGCGGAGTTCTTTTGACCGCAATTCTTTGGATTTATCAAGAACTCCAAGGTCTATTTTGGATTGTTACGTGGGGGCTAATCTCAGTTTTCTCAATTCTGATGTTTATGTTTGGCACTTCGGTTTTACTTCCACTCTTCAACAAAGTAACACCACTGGAAGATGGCGAACTCAAAACGGAGATTGAGAAATACTGCACTTCTCAGGGTTATTCACTACGCCGCCTATTTGTTATGGACGGTTCGAAACGTTCTTCAAAAGCCAATGCTTTCTTTAGCGGTTTAGGTAAAAGTAAAACTATTATCCTCTTTGACACTTTAATTGAGAAACTAAATACGCGCGAAGTAGTTGCCGTTTTAGCCCATGAAGTTGGGCACTATAAACGGAAACATACGCTCACTTTTCTTATTTTTTCAAATGTTCAGACGTTCATCTTGATCTCACTATTAGGCGCCCTGCTTGGTTATAAGGAGTTAGCTAGCGCCCTGGGCAGTGAAGTTCAAAGTTTTCATATCTCAGCGTTGGCATTCTTTTTGCTCTTCACCCCGATTAGTACGCTTTTAGGATTCTTAAGCAATTATTTAACGCGGCGCAATGAATACGATGCGGATCTTTTCGCAAAGAACACATACGAGGTCGAACCTATGAAGAGCGCGCTTCGAAAAATAAGTACTGATAGTTTGGCCAATCTCTCACCGCACCCTTGGTATGTTGCAGCTAACTATTCGCACCCAACCCTTACCCAGCGGTTAGCAAATATTGACGCCAATTAATTAGCTTGGCTGACCGTAGACATATTGAAATCTTTAATCACAAGCGGTGGCATGGCTGATCGATCAACATGGCCAGCCCATTCGCGTGGTTGGGTAATCTGGGTCGCACCTGCGTGCGCGATTCGCCCAATAACCGAAATAGGTGACTCATTCCAGCGGAAGTTATTGACGGCGCCGATTACTTCACCGTCTTTAACGCGATAAACACCATCACGGGTTAAGCCGGTGAGCAATAAAGAACTTGCATCAACTTCACGTATGTACCACATTGTTGTGAGTAATAACCCGTCACCAACTTTCTTAATTAAATCTTCGAGCGTTCCAGCACCGCCAGCAACGTCCATAATTAAGTTATCTCCCATTGGGGTAAATGGAAGTGAAGTTAATTTGGCAGTTGCGCGAGTTTGAACTAACCCTGCTAGCTCGCCATTTTTGAACCAATCAGTTTTCTTCATTGGTTGCCCATTATCAAAGACTGAACTCATAGCGCTACTAGATGTGGCAGTAATAAACGGGATAGATTCCAAACCTTGGTAATTGGGGTCAGAAAAAATATTGAGCGCCATATTTGAAAGTTTCTCGCCTACTCGTGTTCCACCGCCAGCTTTACTGAAAACGGAACGACCTTCAAAAGCTTCACGAGCTGCCCCACTCCATAACATGTAGGTCAATAGATCACTGACTGAACCAGCGGGCAGAAGCGTGTCATATTTTCCGGCCGGCAAATCTATTTTCCGACCTTGCCAATCCAGGCGTTGGCGAATGGCAGCATCAACGGCAGCAATTGAAACGTTTGAAAAATCTCGAGTTGCGACGCCTTCCCATGTGGAGCGCGAGCGGTTATGAGATTTGCCAGTCATTTCAATGCGACCGGCAGGTTGATCAAAGCGAGCCCGAATTCCACCTTTTGAACCAACCCAAATGGTTTTATGAGTGTGTTCGGCATAACCAAAGAGTTCGATTTTATCAGCAACCGAACGCGTAAACATTTCGCCTAACTCTGGCGCAACACCTTTAAAGACTTCCGGACCTGTTGCGCCATGGGCATCGTTCCAATTACCAGATGCAAAATTAGTAGCAAGCTCCATCGCGTCTGCTGCCTTACCTGCGCTTTTCGCTGCGGTAAAAGCTTCTTCAACCAGAGCGTCAACATCGGCAATTGCGACATCGGTCCGTGTTACTGCCCCTGTTGCCATACCGCCATCCATTGCAACGAAAGCAATAATTGTAACGCTCCGTTCTTTGATAACTCCGTTAGTTGTCAGCGTGCTATTTGCCCAACGTAAATTAGCTTGACTTGAATCAGTAACAATAACAACGCAATCATCAAATCGAGCAGCTCTGGTAATTCTCTCAATTAATTCTTGTGGGTTAATCATGCTCCTGCCTCCGCTACCGTGTTCAGGACGTTTACTTTTTCAAATATTGCTGCAGGGCAACCATGGCTTACCGCAGCGATTTGTCCGGGTTGGCCTTTACCGCAATTAAATGCGCCACCCAATAGATATGTAGCTGGACCGCCCACAACTTTCATCGAACCCCAGAAATCTGTGGTCGTGGCTTGATATGCGACATCTTTTACTTGACCGATAATTTTGCCGTTCTTAACTCGATGAAATTGTTGTCCAGTAAATTGGAAGTTATAGCGTTGCATATCAATCGACCACGATTTATCTCCGCGGATGTAGATTCCGTCTTGAAGAGATGAAATCATCGATTCCAAATCTGGGCCTTGTGGGTCGGGTTGCAACGAAACATTTGGCATCCGTTGAATTGGAACATGGGCAGGGGAGTCAGCAAAAGCACAACCGTTGCTCCGATTTTGTCCAACCCGCGCTGCAATACGTCGGTCAGTTTGGTAACCCACTAGCAGGCCATCTTTAATGATGTCCCAGCGTTGGGCCGCAACACCTTCATCGTCATACCCAACAGTGCTTAAACCATGCTCGGTTAATCGATCACCAGTCACATTCATCAACTTTGATCCGTACTGCAAGTTATTTAATTTATCAACCGTTGCAAAGGAGGTTCCCGCATAATTAGCTTCATACCCAATGGCACGATCTAACTCGGTGGCGTGGCCAATTGATTCATGAATAGTTAGCCAGAGATTTGTTGGGTGAATTAGTAAATCATATTTGCCCGGTTCAACTGATGGTGCAGCAACTTTCTCGGCCAATAGTGAGGGCAGCTCATCGATTTCAGCGTCCCAGTCATAAACATCATTGCGCATCCATTCCCAACCAAAACCAGCAGGTTGGGCAAGCGTGCGCAACGATTCAAAGCCATGGTCGCCTACTGATATGCCTTCAATCTGTGTTTGAACTCGCACGCGTTGTTGCGTTGTGCTGGTGCCTAACGAATCTGCATAGTACTTCTGTTCTTTTACATACATCGTGCGCGCACTTACATGGCTTACCGTTTTAGATGCCAATAACTTACCGCTCAAACCGGCTAAGCGATCAATTTTCTCGCCACCAGAGATGTCAAAAGGGTCTATTTCATAAGAGGAAACCCAAGTTCTATTGGCATAAATAGGTTCTGGCGCAAGTGCGACTTCCTCCGTGGCAAGAGGCTTACTCGTCTTAGCCATTGCGACCGCAATTTGTGCTAACTCTTGAGCACGTTTGAGGTTTACTTCAGGGGAAGAAGCAAAACCCCAAGTGCCGTTAACGATAACTCGAACTCCCAGACCCATAACTAAACCATCGCTCTGTGTTTCAGGTTTAGCATCACGAAGTTGCAACAACCCAGTACGAGTCCGCTCAATTCTTACATCAACATGGGTCGCACCTAGCGATATCGCAGTCGATATCGCAGCCTCGCTCGTGGCTTGTAAGGGGAGTGTCAGGAAGTCTGCATCTACATTTTTATTAGCACCCATGGCGAGAACCCTATAGTACCTCTATGTATTGGCGAAAGGCATGAGCCTAGGCAAGTCATACCGAAAACTCTGGTGGGCTACCGCGATTTCTAATTTAGGTGATGGCGTTGCAGCAGTTGCTTATCCCTGGATTGCATCAGCAGTTACTCGCTCGCCTTTACTTATTGCAATTGCCGCGGTTGCCTCACAATTGCCGCGGTTAATTTTTACTTTACATGCTGGCGTTATTACCGATCGTTTTGATCGCCGCAAAATAATTGTCGCGATGGACCTTTTGCGCAGCGGCCTGACACTTTTTGTGGCTTTTATAGTGTTATCAAAATCTCATGAACTTCCAAATCTTAACGATTTAAAATCTCTGACAGGTGTCCAAACCAATGTGGCGCTCTACTTAGTCATTATTTTTACCGCTTTCCTCTTTGGTATGGCTGAAGTTTTGCGAGATAACACTGCGCAAACTTTGATGCCATCCATTGTCGAGAAGGAGAATCTGGAGAAAGCTAACGGGCGTATGTGGTCGGCCGAATCGCTGACTAATTCCTTTATTGGTCCACCACTTGGAAGTCTTTTAATTGCGGTTGCAATATTTCTGCCATTTTTCTTTCATGCCGCGACCTTCTTTGTGGCAGCAGCACTTATTGCTTCTATGACTAGTACCTTAAAACCTCTCTCAGCGCCAAAGAGCGAAAGCAAAATTAATTTCCGTGCCGAGATTAAGGAAGGTTTTGCTTGGCTTTGGAAACATGAATTACTCAGGCCCTTGGCTATTATTGCGGGTTCCGTCAATGGTGCTGTATCCATAATTGGCGCAACTTCTATTCTCTTCGCCCAAGAAGTTCTCCACACAAGTGTTTTAATTTT
>JBCKHR010000031.1:0-9678 GCA_038905755.1 Candidatus Planktophila sp. | reverse complement strand
TATGCGCAAACTCGAAGAGTCCACGTAGCGTCATTAACCGTTTCGATTGGTCATTAACGCGGTTGGTATAGCGCTTGAAGACGTCATAGCGCTTTTCTCGCGTTGAATGCTGTAACGTGAAAACTGTTTCCGGATCAAAGAGATGTGGTTCGCCATCGCGGCGCCATTGATAATCGCCACCAATTGGTAAACGCTTGGTGCCAGGAATTTCCCCCCCCGGTGGATATGCAATGTGGTGGCGAGCAATTGTTTCTTCCGCTATGACATCCAAACTCATGCCGCCTAAGCGAGAGGTAGTCCCCGAAAAGAATTCATCTACAACTTCTTGGCTCAATCCGATTACTTCAAATGCTTGAGCACCTGTATATGAGGCGATAGTCGAGATGCCCATCTTGGACATAACTTTGAGCACGCCTTTGCCAAGACTCTTAATTAAGTTTCGAACCGCTTTCTCTGGCGTGATTCCAGTAATAACCCCTTGTAAAACTAAATCTTCAGCGCTCTCCATTGCTAAATAAGGATTTACTACTGCCGCGCCATAACCAATAAGGAGGGCAACATGGTGAACTTCGCGAACATCTCCAGCTTCAACAACTAGGCCAACAGTGGTGCGAGTCTTTTCGCGAATTAAGTGATGATGGATAGCCGAAGTTAAAAGCAACGAAGGGATTGGAACGTTATCGGCATCGCCGTCACGATCCGAGAGAACAATTAAGTGCGCCCCTTGCAAAATTGCCGCACTGACTTCGGCCTTGATTTCATCGATACGAACTCTTAGCGCAGCTCCCCCACCTGAAATTGGAAAAAGTCCACGCACAATGTGTGCTGAGAATCCAGGGTGCTCACCATCGGCATTAACGTGAATTATTTTTGCCAATTCATCGTTATCGATTACTGGAAAGGCAAGTGCAATTTGTCTACACGAGGCTGGGCCAGGATCTAAGAGATTATGTTCAGGCCCGATTGAACCACCCAGACTTGTAACTAACTCTTCTCGAATTGCATCAAGTGGCGGATTTGTTACTTGCGCAAATAGCTGAGAAAAATAATCGAAAATTAGCCGAGGCCTATCTGAAAGGGCTGCAATCGGAGTATCGCTTCCCATCGAACCAAGAGGTTCTGCGCCGTTCTTGGCCATTGGAGTGATTAAGATTCGCAACTCTTCTTCGGTGTAACCAAATGCACGCTGGCGGCGCACAACTGATGAGTGCGGATAAACAATATGTTCGCGTGAAGCAAGATCGCTCAACTTCACTATTCCAGCATGTAACCATTCTCCATATGGCGCAGCGTTGGCAAGTTCATCTTTAATCTCATCATCTTCAATAATTCGACCAGCTTCGATATCTACCAGGAACATTTTTCCTGGCTGTAGCCGTCCTTTACGGACCACTTTTTCAGCTGGAATATCTAGCACGCCAACTTCACTTGCCAATATGACTAATCCATCATCCGTTACCCAAAAGCGAGATGGCCGTAAACCATTTCGATCTAGAACTGCACCTACTTGGTGTCCGTCAGTAAAGGTTACGCAAGCTGGACCATCCCACGGTTCCATTAGAGATGCGTGAAAAGCATAGAAATTTCGGCGCGATTCTGTCATTGAAGCGTGGTTCTCCCAAGCTTCAGGAATCATCATTAAAACAGAGTGCGCAAGTGAACGGCCACCGAGGTAGAGAAGTTCAAGAACTTCATCAAAAGATGCGCTATCGCTGCCGGAAGGCTCGACAATTGGAAATAAGCGATTTAAATTCCCGGGAATTAAATCGCTGGCCAGAAGTGACTCACGCGCGCGCATCCAATTGCGATTTCCTTTGACAGTATTTATTTCACCGTTGTGGGCAATAAATCGATAAGGATGCGCTAACGGCCATGAAGGAAAAGTGTTGGTTGAAAAGCGAGAGTGAACGAGGGCTAACGGTGAAACAACTCGACGATCACTTAAGTCAGGGAAAAACTCTTCAAGTTGTCCAGTTGTAAGCATGCCTTTATAAACAATTGTTTGAGATGAGAGTGAAGGAAAATAGATATCGAGTGCGTGTTCGGCGCGTTTGCGCAAACAGAAAGCTAAGCGATCCAAAGCGATGCCAGATTCATCATTATTGCCTGCCACAAATAGCTGTTCAAAGGCCGGCATAACAGAGAGCGCAGTTTTGCCTAAACTTTTTGAATCAATCGGTAATTCACGCCAGCCTAAAATTCGCACCCCTTCTTCGCTGGCAATTTTCTCGATCTGCGCTTTAACGGTAGCGCCTTGGGCGATAAATGCGATTCCTGTTGCGTAGGAACCCGCATCTGGTAATTCAAAAGTAACTACCGCACGGAAAAATGCATCAGGAACCCGAATGAGAATTCCTGCGCCATCGCCGCTATCTGGTTCTGCCCCCGATGCGCCACGATGTTCTAGATTGCGAAGAGCTACCAGAGCTTTTTCAACAATTTCATGAGTAGCGATTTTCTTAAGAGTGGCCACCATGGCAACTCCGCAAGCATCATGTTCGTTGGCAGGGTCATAAAGACCTTGCGCTTGCGGGTAATTGGATGGCAATACCACGGCTATTTACCTCTGTTGTCTTCGATGTTGCGGGACAACTTTGGCCCTTGTGTGGTGGATAGAGTAGCGCTAAATTCCACTCAAGTGCGCAAGTTGGCCAATTCCAGCGGTGATTAGCATGGCAAGAGAACCACCCAAGAGAACACGAATAGTCGGAGCCAGCATTTTGGCGCCAGCGATTCTTGCGCCAATAGCCCCAGTTGCGAGAAGACCAACAAGTGCGAATATAACAATGCTCCATGCTTTAGTTCCAGTGGTGGGCGCGAAAGCGCCCATGAAAGGAATAAGTCCGCCGAGCGTGAAACTTAGCGCTGAAGCAATGGATGCCTGTATTGGACGAGCCTTGCTATGTGGATGTTGTCCAAGCTCATCACGTAAGTGGGCAGCGAGAGCATCTTTTTCATGCATCGCAACGGCAACTTGGTGGGCGAGTGATGGCGTTAAACCTCGATCAATATATATATCACGGAGTTCTAGCAATTCGCCTTCCGGGTCAATTTCAAGATGCGATTTCTCCAAGATGTACTCTGACTCTTCAATATCTCTCTGTGAACGGACTGAAACGTATTCACCAACTGCCATCGACATAGCACCTGCCGAAATCCCAGCTATGCCAGCAGTGATCAGAAAGCCATCAGCTCGAGCCGCAGCTACGCCAATCATCAAACTCGCAGTAGATACCAAACCATCATTAGCTCCAAGAATTGCAGCACGTAACCAGCCCGAGCGGTGGGTTCGATGCTCTAAATTTCGCTGGTAGACCTCTTCAAGTGGCATGTAGGAGAGTCTACCCGAGCTCTACTTTTTTCGAGATTTTAAAATATGTAAGCGCGGCGCCGAAAGCAACTAATGCGCTAACCCATACATTGACTCGTACTCCGAAGATCATACTTGCTGCATCGATTCGGATCATTTCAATGAAGAAGCGCCCGAAACAATAACCCAATATATAGAGCGCGAAAGTCTGACCTGGTTTTAATCTTCGCCCTAAATAAATAAGGAGAAGTGCCAGAAGCGTGCACCATATCGCTTCGTAGAGAAATGTCGGATGGAAAGTTGAAAAGCCTTTAAATTCAAAAGGTCGCAACGAAAGTGGAATCTCCAAAGCCCAAGGAGCGTCCAGTGGTCTTCCGAAAAGTTCTCCGTTAAACCAATTGCCAAATCTTCCAACCGCTTGCGCCAAGAGAACTCCCGGAGCGAGTGCGTCAAGGAAGAATGTAAAAGGTGGAAGTTCAATTCGCTTAGCTAATTGCCGATAACGCCACCATGCTCCAATAGTGCCGAGCGAGATAGCGCCCCAAATGCCTAACCCTCCTTGCCAAATTTTGAACGCATCAATGGGCTGACCTTGGGGACCAAAATAAGCGGCCGGAGAAGTAATGACATGATAAATCCGACCGCCAATCACCCCAATAGGCAGTGCATATATTGCGACTTCAGAGACAATTGATTTTCCATTCGTTGCGACTTTTCTAAATCGCTTATCGCCTAGCCAGATTGCAATTGCTACCCCAGCAATAATACAGAGCGCGTAGTAATGAATTGTCAAAGGCCCCAATGCCAACGACGATGAATCCGGTGTTGGAATGAAAGCGCGCAAGAGTTTTAGCCCCTCTCTACTGCAGTGCTAAATTCATCAAAGAGTAGTGCCATCACTGCTCTTATGGGCGGCTTTCTCTCGGATGAATTTCACGCTCGTCCCTCGCGAACGCCAAGTGATAGCTCTTGCGCCAATTTAGAAATTGCTGCCAACCCTGATTTCTCATCCGAAGCATCGAGGAGAAGTTTAATGAACGCTGAACCAACGATAACGCCATCGGCGAAGGCAGCCACCTCTTTAGCTTGCGCTCGAGTTGAAACTCCTAAGCCGACTGCAATCGGTAGGGTCGAAACTTTTCTAATCCGTGAAACTAAATCCAAGGCAGTACTGGAGATGCTTGATCTCGCACCTGTTACTCCCATCAAACTAGCGGCATAAATAAACCCACTGCATGCCGATGTAACTCGCTCAAGTCGAGCATCGCTAGTGCTTGGAGCAACAACATAAATAGTATCGATCTCGCACTTATCCGTTTCTGCGCGCCACTCGCGAGATTCTTCAATTGTTAAATCAGGGGTAATAACACCTGCGCCACCATTTCTGGCCATCTCACGGGCAAACCTACTGACTCCATATTTTTCAATGGGGTTCCAATAAGTCATCACGATTCCTGCAACACCGCAATCCACTGCAACTTTTAACGCGCTAAAAACTTCTCTGGCACCGGTGCCATTTTGAAGTGCAATTTGCGCAGCAGCTTGAATGGTTGGTCCGTCCATCACTGGATCGCTGTAAGGAAAACCTATTTCGATTGCATCAACACCGGCTGCGCCAAGGGCTCGAATTGCGTTCTGGCAATAGCTGCGCGATGGGAAGCCGGCCGGAATATACGCAATAAGCGCGGCGCGATTTTCACTTTGTGTGCGCGCGAATAGCTCGACCAATGAAACGCTCACTACAGTGGAATCCCAAAATATTCTGCAGCGGTCTGTACATCTTTATCGCCCCGCCCAGAGAGATTAATCAAAAGCGTTGCATCTGGGCCAAGTTCTTTACCGATATCTATCGCTCCAGCAAGTGCGTGAGCACTTTCAATTGCGGGAATAATTCCCTCTGTTTTAGCGAAGAGTGCAAAAGCGTTCATTGCTTGGGCATCAGTTATTGCTCGGTATTGCGCGCGTCCAGTGTCATGAAGATAAGCATGTTCAGGACCTACGCCTGGATAATCTAAACCTGCTGAAATTGAATGTGATTCCATTGTCTGGCCATTGGCATCTTGCAAAATATACGAACGCGTACCGTGTAAAACTCCCGGAGATCCTCCGGTAATCGCTGCGGCATGACGACCAGTTTCCACTCCGTCTCCCCCAGCTTCAAATCCGATTAAACGGACCGATAAATCAGGAATGAACTCATGGAAAATACCAATTGCATTTGACCCACCCCCTACGCAAGCCAAAACCGCATCTGGTAAGCGCCCAGTTAGCGCCAAAACTTGTGCGCGGGCTTCAACACCAATAATTTTCTGGAAATCACGGACCATCGTTGGGAATGGATGAGGGCCAGCAACGGTGCCTAATAAGTAATGTGTACTTTCAACATTGGTAACCCAGTCGCGCATGGCTTCATTGATTGCGTCTTTCAAAGTCCTAGACCCCGTCAAAACTGGAACAACTTGGGCGCCCAGAAGTTTCATACGTGCCACATTTAGCGCTTGTCGGCGGGTGTCTTCTTCCCCCATATAGACAACACACTCGAACCCCATAAGTGCCGCTACGGTTGCGCAAGCAACCCCGTGTTGGCCCGCGCCTGTTTCTGCGATGATGCGCGCCTTGCCCATTCGTTTTGCTAAGAGCGCTTGGCCAAGAACGTTATTTATTTTATGGCTTCCAGTGTGATTAAGGTCTTCACGTTTGAGCAAAATGCGCGCACCACCGGCATGCTCTGAAAAACGATGCGCTTGCGTAAGAATGCTGGGCCGCCCGGTATAGGTGCGATGCAGTTCGGCCAGCTCGCCAAGAAACGCTGGGTCTTTTTGGCCTTCGTTATGTGCCAGCTCTAACTCTTCCAAAGCCCCGATGAGAGCTTCAGGTACGAACCGCCCGCCATATCTGCCGAAATGACCGGCCATCTCGCTATCTCTATCGCGAATAGTCATTTGGCAATTCTATCGAGGCCCTGCAAATCGCGCATGGTTGCCCGAGGATCATCTGATTTAACTAACCTCTCTCCAACTAATATCGCCGTCGCACCACACTCTTGGGCGTATTGGACATCTTTACGGGTTGAAATTCCAGATTCGGCGACGCGTATGAGGGTCTTTGGTAACAACGGGATTAACCTAGAAAAAGCAATTGAATCCACCGCAAGAGTTTTTAGATTCCGTGAATTTACTCCAACAATATCTGGGGAAATTTCAAGGGCACGTTCGAGCTCATCATGTGTGTGAACTTCCACCAAGGCGCGCATACCTAACTCTCGCGTTAGATGGTGAAAGTCGTCGAGTTGGTTTGCAGTAAGTGCTGCGACAATGAGCAGAACTAAGTCAGCGCCAATGGCTCGCGCTTCATAAAATTGATAATCATCGACCATGAAATCTTTACGCAAGATTGGGATAGAGACCGCTTCACGCACCGCCGCCAGATCTTCAATCGACCCACCGAAACGTCGCCTTTCTGTTAAAACACTGATAGCGCTGGCTCCGCCTTCTTGATATCGCTGCGCTAACGCTGCTGGATTCGCTATTTCTGCTAATGCACCTTTACTTGGCGAGGATCTTTTTACTTCGGCAATTACTGAAATATTTTCCGTGCCGAAAAAAGTTAGCGCATCAAGGGGCGGTTGAACTTCCTCTAACTGCTCGCGCAATTGCGCCATAGATAAACGCCGCTGGGCGAGATCCTCACGAACCCCTTCAATAATCGAATCGAGAACGCTCACAATTTCTCCTCATCAGAAATCGTGGGATCAATTCCACGCGTCTGTGCGTTCCAAGGAGTGAAGGTGTGCGGTTTGCGGCTGTATTTCTGAGAAAGATTAAACTTCTTGCCTATCAATAGGAGTAATCCCAGAAGAATGACGCACGAAAAAAATATCGGTACAAGAGATTTCATGGCTTAAGCGCCAAAGAATTTGCCGCGCTAATAGCCCATAGAACTGCAGCGGCTTTATTATGGCACTCTTGGTTTTCAGATTCTGGATCAGAGTCAGCCACAACTCCTGCGCCAGCTTGAACGTAAGCTCTGCCTCTAACTAGCAGCGCGGTGCGAATCGCGATACAAGTATCTATATTTCCAGTGAAATCTAAATACCCTATCGCCCCACCGTAGAGCCCCCTGCGGGTATTTTCGAGTTCTTCAATGATTTCCATGGCTCGCACTTTAGGCGCACCGCTTAAAGTCCCAGCGGGAAAGACGGAGAAGAGAACATCGATAGGAGTTTTATCAGCAGCAAGTTTTCCGGTAACTGTTGAAGCTATATGCATCACATGTGAAAAACGTTCAATATGCATGAAGTCAATAACTTCAACCGAACCAGGTGTACAAACTCGTCCTAAATCATTTCTTCCTAAATCGACTAACATCAAATGTTCTGCGCGTTCTTTTGGATCAGCGAGCAACTCTTGCGCGAGTCGATGGTCTTCTTCAGGCAAAGATGAGCGCTTTCGAGTGCCTGCAATTGGGCGGATCATGACTTCACGCTCCGTAACTTTAACTAAGGCTTCCGGACTTGAACCAACAATTTCAATACCATCGCTAAATCTGAAGAGGTACATGTACGGACTTGGATTTTGCAGCCTTAACATCCGGTAAACATCTAACGCATCGGCGCTACATTCCATGGAAAATCTCTGCGATAGAACGATTTGAAACGCTTCACCGGCAAAAATCTCTTCCTTCGCGCAAAGAATTCTATTTCTATATTCTTCTCCACTTATATTGGCGGTAAAAACCGGAATTTCTACGGCTCCGAGTTCAATGACGCTTCCTGGCAAAGGTGCTTGGAGTTCGAGTTGCATCCGGTCGATCCGCTCTTGCGCGCGAGAAAAAGCCTCATCAACGCCATCACCTCCGCCATCCCAGTTGATGGCATTAGCAATCAAAGTGATCGTTCCATCGCTATGGTCCATAACTGCTAAATCGCTCGTCAAAATAAAAGCTATCTCAGGAAGGCAAATGTCTTTCTGAGTTAAATCAGGAAGTTTTTCTAATCGGCGGACAGCGTCATAACCCATGTACCCAACTAATCCGCCGGTAAGTGGTGGTAAACCAGAAATCTTTGGCGATTTTAAATGGTCCGATGTAATCCATAGGGCAACAAGCGGGTCTATCCCCACCGGGGCGCCAGCAGGGGCGGTCCCTTCCCAGATTGCTAACCCACTTCTTTCGGTCAGCGTGGCTTGACTTCGCACTCCAATAAAGGAGTACCTAGACCACGCGCCGCCATGTTCAGCTGATTCAAGTAGAAAAGTATTGGGAAGGTTTTTTGCAAGCTTGCGGTAAACACCAAGCGGAGTTTCACCATCTGCTAACAATTTGCGAGAGACTGGAATTACATTGAAATCTTTCGCATAACTCCTGAACTCTTCCAGATTCATTATTTATGCCTTCAACGCAATCGCTCGATGGAAGCAAGTCTGGGCCCCGGTATGGCAGGGCGCCCCAACTTGATGTACCCGAAGTAATATTGCATCGCCATCACAGTCGAGCGAAATAGTTTTCACTTCTTGGGTATCCCCCGATGTCGCACCTTTTACCCATAACTCATTTCGAGAGCGACTCCAATAAGTAGCTTTGCCAGTGGCAATAGTTATCGCTAAAGCTTCCGTGTTCATATAGGCCAACATTAAAACTTCTTTCGAAGAAAAATCTTGAGCAATAGCTGGAATAAGAGCTGTTGGGTCTTTTAGCAGGGCTTTGACCTCATCAGAGAGTTCAATATTCATACGGCAAATTCTGCCTTACTTACTTGCTTCGGTGCGTACGCAATAACCCTGCGCACGCAAGTAGTTTTTTACCTCACTTATTCGATAAATTCCGAAGTGAAAAACACTGGCAGCTAGCAGGGCGTCAGCGCCGGCGTCAAGGGCCGCAGCGAAATCTGCCAGAGCCCCAGCCCCTCCGCTGGCAATAAGTGGCACTGCACAAATTGCGCGTACCGCCGTTATTGCTTCGATGTCATAACCAGCTCTAGTTCCATCGGCATCCATTGAATTGAGCAATATCTCGCCCACACCTAGTGCGCAAGCTTTTTCAACCCACTGGAGGGCATCTAAGCCAGTGCTCTCGCGGCCGCCATGGGTGGTCACCTCAAAACCTGAACTGGTGCGTCCTCGACGCGCGTCAACTGAGAGAACTAAAACCTGCGACCCAAATCGATCGGCAATTTCTGAAATAAGCTCTGGCCGCTTAATCGCCGCAGTGTTAATCGAAATTTTATCTGCACCAGCGCGCAAGAGTTGATTCACATCTGCAACGCTCCTAATTCCACCCCCTACTGTGAGTGGAATGAATACCTCTTGGGCAGTTCGACGCACAATATCTAAAGTTGTTTCAACTCCTTGCGACGATGCCGAGATATCAAG
>JBCKHR010000030.1:0-10242 GCA_038905755.1 Candidatus Planktophila sp. | reverse complement strand
ATTTTGTGTTGGCGCTATCAACCGCGAAAGATATCAGCGAGGTTGCACCAGCGAAGGCTTCATAGCCAATGGTTGTCACGCCATTTCCAATCGTGAGAGATATCAGCGAGGTCAAACCACGGAAGGCGATCTGGCCAATGGTTGTCACGCTATTTGGAATCGTGAGAGAAGTCAGCGAGGTCAACATGGCGAAGGCGTCAACCCCGATCGTTGTCACACTATTTCCAATCGTGAGAGATGTCAGCGAGGTTGCACGATAGAAGGCGGCGTAGCCAATGGATGTCACACTATTTGGAATCGTGAGGGATGTCAGCGAGGTTGCACCATAGAAGGCCATAAAGTCAATGGATGTCACGCTATTTCCAATCGTGAGAGATGTCAGCGAGGTTGCACCAGAGAAGGCGGAAGTGCCAATGGATGTCACGCTATTTGGGATAACCACCTCGCCCCCACAATTAGTATTACTCACAACAACATTATGTGTAATCGTAAAGTTTCCTACCAGGCTACAGTTAACAATTTGCGTATCTGTCGCGTTGGCAGTAGGAATAGCAAGGGACAATGCGATCAAAACGGTTACGAATTTGATTCGGTTCATAGATTGAACTTAACTGTAAAGTCTGACTATTTCTAGGGACGTTAGCAAAGGGTTAGTTAGTTTTGCTTTGCGATTGGAGCTCCCTCGACGCCGATAATCCAGTAGTTTTTACTTTTTATTGCGACACTTGTTGTCAAAACCTAACTCAAAATGGCCTTACTTTACGGGCATGAAAAGCGGGCAGGCGGGCAGAAAAGTCGGGCAATGAAACCTGGGCGAGTTGGCACTTGTGGAATATGAAGCAGCACATGAAGTCGTTGACAAGGAATTACTTGTTGCGTGAGACTACATACACCAGTCAACTAGATTGCCAGCAGCGCCAAACGAATGTAACTATATTCGACTACGTTCTAAGTTAAGGAGGGAATATGTATAACTTAGAAATAACCTTTGAGGTTAGTATTGCTGAATGGCGCATAGATAACCCTAGAGACCCTAGGAATGCTGAATGGTGTCTATGGGTTTTTGATAGAAATCTACAGAAGTGGATCCCTACTTCTGATTGTACAAGACCTGGGGAATCCGTCGAAATATTGCACGTAAAAGTTATAGATGATTCCGCTAAGAAGACGGAAAGTAAGAAAACTACAAAAACAAGAAAGGAGAAACAATAGGCAGGCATAAAGCAGGAGTAGGGACTGCTGTAGGGTCGCTTGACTCAAAACTATGAGGATTTTGGCCCTTGCTGGAAGGATGTTTTCTATTCCAAAAGTTGAATCGTGAATCGCGACGGGTTTGTTGGAAACTAAGTCAGTTCTAAAACGGGCAGTCTTTCCGACTCGTTGGAGTGATGGTAGTGAGTTTCGAATTCGACTAGTGGCACATAGTCGAGCGAGGCGTCGATTCGCCAATAATGAAATTGAACGGGGTCTCATCATTTAAAGCAGTCGGCACCGACGAGTCCTGGTTTCAGGGACGAACCTCGGCCAAGTTGACCACTACTAGAACACCAGCGGTCAGTACCGATACTCTTTTGAGATTAGAGGGGTTTTGGTGGCAAACCTTCCAATTACTTTTGAGGATGACCCCTCGCTCATGTGCCCTCGCCCAAACAGGCTCAAACAAGTCTGCCACAGCCTCGCAGAGACGAACAGATGTTCGAATCATCTGCTACTCTCTGCTTCCCCCTTTTAAGCCCCGCAAGTGTGAGATCCCCCCTCAAGTGGAATGTCAGTCACAGGCGGTAACTTTCCATCACATTCCGAAGAAGGTATCTCAAAGAAGAAGGAGCCGATGAGCAGAGAAAACCAGTATTCCGAAGACGAACTATGGGCGCGTATTAAAGAAACAGAAGGCGAAGAACGCGTCGATACATTACTTTCACTAAGTTACATTGCAATTCACCGCGAGGATTATAAAGAATGTTTAGCGTTATGCGAATCCGCATGCGATCTCTACGAATCATTAGGCGCCAAATCTAGCACCGCCACACTTGCACATATCTATAACGGTATTGGGTGGTCACTGAAATATCTCAACCGCCCCATAGAAGCCGCTCACGCCAACGAACGCGCCGTGAATCTTTATCGCGAAATGGGATCATCTGAAGTTGCGAATGCACTTCGTAACGAAGCAGCATGTTGGTACGACGCTAAAGATTATGAAAAGTCGCTAGCGTATTACCGTAAAGCACTCGCCGAACCAAACCCTGAAGATAATGATTTTAATGTTGGCCGAGATTATTACGATTGCGCCAGCACGCTTATTAAATTAGAAAAATGGCAAGAAGCACTTGATAATTTCCTTAGCGCCCGAAAAATCTTTCAGAAAGATCATGAGCCGATGCAAGTTGCCTTCTGTGATGAAGAGATCGCATACTGCTATAACCGATTAAATAACGGCACGGAAGCAGAACACTATGCACGCAAAGCCCTTGATTTTGCTGTGACATCTGATAGTGATGAGCGTTTATTCTGGGCAAAGCTTCGCCTCGGTAAAGCATATAAAGTCCAAGAGCGATACGAGATTGCCATCGACACTTTTCGCGAAGGGTTGGCCATCATTCGTAAATCGGATTCACCTAATTGGTATCACATCGTCGGTGTTGAAGATATGATTGCAACCGTTCTGACCGCTCAAGGCAAGACCGAAGAAGCCGATGAAATCACCCGTCGTCTTGCAACCTTGAAAGAGACTCTGGAAGAGGTCAGCACCGATGTCGCGTAAAAAACGATGGGTATCGTGCTTTTATCGCTCTTTCCAGTTCTGCGTGTAGAAACCCCAGTGCGTATTTTCCTTGACACTAGCGTGAGCCGTAAGGGAAAGTTCTACCTTACAAACTTAAAGGTCGAACCAATGGATCCTGAAAGTGTCCCAACGAGATTGAACCCTCACGGTTGGGATGTGTCAGAGTTCGCTGTAATGATGGCGGAGAATTTATGACCTGTAATTTAGATTGGGGAGATCATGCCTAAAAAGAAAAATAAAAATACCAAAAAGAAGTATGGGGATCAGAGCAAAGCTATACCCCGAACTAAAAAAGCCAAAGGTCGTACACAGGTTACTAACACCACAGAAACAGTTCAGACACAGCCAGTTAAATCTGCAGCACCTGTAGAAAATCCTGTCACAGCTGCTTTAAATAGAACAGAGTTTGCCTCCCGTGCTACACCTAGACCTTTAGACCGAGAGGGTATTCCATTCATGACATCTAACGAAGTTGCACCATATTTCGGATATTTCGACTTCCAAGGATCAGAAGCTGTAAGGAGAATGGCAGATTACCTTCCACATTATAAAAAAATTGGTATGCCTGATGTAAATGGTAAACAGCGGGGACGAATCTACTATGGCATGTCAGAAATTGCCGATTATTTAAAAAGCATACTGCCAGAACAGCCCCATCTTTCTATCTTTCATGCTGAATTAATAGAGTTCTTAAAAGCTTGTCGTGATAAAAGAAAAGTTGACGATCCAAATGGAGAGTTTGATCTTCAACATCAACCACATCCTATGAATTCATATTTCTCCATGAACCTTTATCACTTCCCTCATGGACGTGGTGGCCCTAAAATTGTTGTTGGCGTTGATAATAGTGAAGCACAAAGAGCAAAAAGATTAGAGGAATTTTATGCCACTGCGCAGAGAGGACGGCCATATACCCCAAGGACCGAATAGAAATACTGATAGATTTCTCTTCCATCTTCCACGTGGTGACCGAAATGGTCAAACAATCAAAGTGGGAATTGACCTCAGTAGTAAAAAGCTCGAATGTCGACTGAAAGAATTTAATGACGCCCATCGAGGGACAAGGTTGCTAGTTTTGAACCGAACTAGTGGAAGTCAGCGAGAGTGCTTTTTTAATTGGCGATTAATACCTGGAACCGATTGATGGCAGGGCTTTTGACCCCCACTGTCGATATTAGTTGAAAATCTGAGGTTAGGCTTCCTCGTCATCTTCGAGATAGTCAAGATCATTCTCTAAATTTGAAATATAGATATTTGCACTTTGTTCACCAAGCTCAGATGCACGTTGATACCAAAGTTTTGCCGTTTCAATCTCACCAAGAGCCGCATATATACTACCGATTTCGATTATTGAAGCTGTTTCATCCCTGAATGACGCGTCCAAAAAATACATAATTGCCCGAACAATATTTCCAGTCTCTTTTTCTAACCAACCTAAATTGAAAATTGCAGAAACCGAACCCATCTCCGAAGCCTCGATGAAATATATTTCAGCCTGCTTGAAATCACGTCTTTCCATAGCGCGATTTCCTTCGAGCATGAGCTTTTGAACTTCTTTGCAACCTTCATTTTTTTCGTACTCATAACCACTATATTCAACCATGTGTAAAACCTTATCTCGCTGGGATTCGAATTCAACAGGAAAGCCCACTCATTTTCTCTCAGCTCTCCGAGCAATCAACTCTTCGATTACGCTCGATTTCTTCACTTCTACGACATGCCCGATTCTCATTCGCTCGGCAGGATTAAGTCCCAGTCGATCACCGAGACTTTGTAAGCCTCTTTCGAGCGTTCCGAGTCTGCTGTAGAGGTAGTGAGGTCGTGGCTGACTTTTATACCCCACTGACGCCTACTATTTCATAGCCCTGCCAGATGAAAAGTTTGTGGGCGAAAGACCATCTGGTTTATCGATTTTCCTGATACCCAAAAACGATGAAAAGCGGGTGACATTCGTTTAACGTCACGATACGAGTGAAGAATGGAGTCGCTAACCAGTTGGAATTTGCTATCACCCGATTCGTGCACAAGGTACGAACCTGATACGCCATCTTGAAGATTAAATATATTCCCGTTAGGCAGAGGCTTACTCCACAAACACTGATGATATTTCTTTAATGTTGCACTAAAGGTGTCGGGGTCCCGTCCAGCAGAATCCACCCGAAAATCAAATGTAATATCAATGGAGGTCTGTTCAGTTGAATGCACAGCCCCTGCTTTCCTAATCTAAGAAGAATCCTTACGACATACGCAATGGCTCCCGTAGACAAAACACAGGCCCGTATTTCTATTATTGTAGAACCCTTCGGGAGTGGGAAGGTGGTTGGCGATGTGCAAAGTCTCAGAGAACGGTGGTGTTTGCACCGAGCTAGGTAGCAATCCAGAGTTTTGGAGCCGAACTGTTCCGTTGCCCAAACCTGACGAGGCACTTGTCGCCATGGACACCTTCGAAGCCTCCTACAGGGCGCTACTTTCTGGGGATATCTCAAAGGCACGGGAACTTCTCTCGCATATCCCTTCACACCAAATGCAGACTTGGTTCGATATGCATGCTCAAAATGTCAGCACATTGCGATTTAGAGGTCTGGGATCTATTGCCCCAGTCATAGTCTCCACTGAGCTGGATCCGAAAAAGACTTTCTCTCATCTTTCGCCTCAAATTTATCGGAGAGATAATTTCCACTGTCGTTACTGTGGATCCAAAGTTGCACCGAGATCCTTCTTTACTCGCTTTAGTAATTTGATAGGCGATGACGCCTTTTATATAGGGCGAGCAAATCGGGAGATGCCAGGAATCTATTTGCTCTTTGTTGCCACTCTCGATCATGTAACACCTCACCGATTAGGAGGCAGAACAGATGCGAGCAATCTGGTCACTTCCTGCTGGCCTTGCAATTACGGGAAGATGGAATACACATTGGAACAGATTGGCATTGATGACCCACGGCTAACACCACCAGTTGAGGACAAGGCATGGGTCTCCTTTGTTTCCAAGAACAGTTGATTGCCGAAAGCTCGGACTGAATCGCGACGGGTTTCTTGGAGACTAAATCATTTCCAAGACGGTCAGTCTTTCTGAATCGTTGGAGTGATGGTAGTGGGCTTCGAATTCAACGGGCGGCTATCAGGATATTTCGACATGAAGTAATCCTCTCAGAGGATTACTCTCCTACTTTCCTGTCGCGATTCAATATTGGTTCAACACCAAATCCTTTTGCGAACGAGTTACCAATAAATTGCAATGAGTCAAGATAATCGTCAATTGGGATTCCGTAATAAAGGTCTTTACCAAGACCTTCCTCTTTACTTACAAATATAAACTCATCAACAAATGTTGCAAGTACATCCTCTTGAATTTTGTTTGCCATAAACGCTTTTGTTATTTCATGTTGGGCAGTGCGTACTTCATCTAAATCAACAATATGCAATTTTCTCATTTCATATTACCTTCCACGTTATGTCCCGCTCAATTCCTTTACTAACCTCATATTCGAACATGTGGACCTCCATGTACTAATAGTCTCAGAGAGCACTGACAACTAGGTGGCTCTACTGGCTAGACGGCTCAGCTCCGCATAGACATCCGCAAGTTGGCTGCCTCTAAAGTGGTCTGCTGCGAAGTTTTCGGACGGTGAGTCCTTATAAAGCGTCGGCACTCTTGCCGTCTATCTACCTTTCAGGAAGACTACGGGAATGAGTACTCAACTTCATGTTAATGACCGTCCTTGGCATGTAATCAGTCCGCGAGTAAAACAAGCCACCAAAAACGTCATTGCCACAATCGCTTACATTGGAATTGATGCCCCCGACATTCTGCGGCTTGGGAGGGGCCACATATTGGTTTGTGATGCCTCTAAAGCAGCGATAAGCCAAGGTTCAACTTCTGCAAAGGCGCTTAAAAAATATCGTGACCGAGGCGTAAAGATATATAGCCATCCTGGACTCCATGCCAAAGTCGTTGTCCTGTCGCGAACAGCATTCATTGGTTCAGCGAATGTATCAACACATTCGAGGGATCAACTTAATGAAGCAGTACTTGAAACCACGGACTCTGAGGTGATCAGTCAGGCGCGCTTATTCGTGGAAGGGATGGCCACGGAATACGCCCGTTTATCAAAACTAGACATTGACAAGTTATGTCAAATAACGGTTGTCCGCCGACCAATGGGACCAAAAGAACCCAAGATTCTGTTGAGAGTCCCTAAAGAGGTTCCTCGTCTCTGGCTTATGGCGATGGCACATGAATTCGCCACCCCTTCTGTAGAGAGGGTAATTGCCCGTGAGGGAGAAACTATTAAGTCGCAGGTTCGCGAGGATGGCGTAACAGCTGGTGTCAAACCTTTACTCTTCGATTCCGATTTGATAAAAGGTGTGGCTATTGGCGATTGGCTACTAGCAGTTTTGAATAATGACCGAGTAGAGCAACCTGTTCGGATCCTCAAGATCTCGGTTGTAAGCAAGAATTGGAGAATCGTTTGGGTGGCTGTTCCGAAGTTCGGTAAAAAATCGATGAACGAGGATCGTTATCGTGAGCTACTCAACTTTGATTGGGAAAAGGAAGATGAACGCCTCGTCGAAGGACCAGCAACGAAACCGATACTCAAACCGTTTCTTGACTGAAAGGTTGAGAATATTGGTTCGGGTTGAGAATTCGTTGATACTTAGCCCGTCATCCACCACGTCGAGCTAATCGCCAAAGTCGGTGCCACCATCTCCCAACCCGCACAGTTTTTACTTTTTATTGCGACACTTGTTGTCAAAACCTAACTCAAGATGGCCTTACTTTATGGGCAGAAAAGTCGGGCAGTCGGGCAGTTGTGGCCCATGCCAGCTCCGCTGGTTTAGAGTTACTACACAGGCAGATTCCTCGACTGGAGGCGAAGATGCGGCACAGCAGATGATGGCAAAGAGGTAATTGGTGGAATGACAGTTGAAGTCCCTATTAACAGGAACCTAAGTGAAAAATTATTTGGACAACTTAGAATGCTGAAGGATAAAAATACTTGATAACTGGAAGAGGAGCAGAGTTTGACTTGGGTGGAAGTACAGGATTCAAATCAATGACCACGGCAGTAGCGCTCGCACCCTAGTTAAATAAAGTGTAGTAGCGGAGAATGTTCTTATGAAAAAGCGAGTGAAAACAAACTTAGTGACGATTGCAGACTAAGGGTTTAACCCATGGTTAATAAGTCTGCACTCACTTTACATGCACATAGTCGACACGAAATTTCTGTTAGCAAAGTGACGGCGGGTAGGTGCAGGAAGGCACATTTAAAGGGCCGATGCTTCAATGATTGGACTCGTCACTATCTGGATAAAGGTACAAAAGTTTGATAAGTTGAAGAGGTGAGGCGAAGCCTATCGATAGATTTCTTGGCTGTGGGTATTTCATTCACCTTGCCATATTCGGCATTTGCACAGGTTATACCTGGTCGGAGTTGCACGACTTTGGGTAAGACACAAATTTCGAATGGGTACAAATACACCTGTATCAAATCCCCACGTTCATTAAGCAATCCTTTAGGAAAGAAACTTATTTGGAACAATTGCGTACTTCTCCCCAAACCAAAGACATTAGAGGAAGCAAGAACTGCCAACGAACGACTCACTGCCTTAAATGCACTAGGTCTTGGAGTATGGAAGCAAATAGATAATCAAGGTTTTAATGCGCAAGCATTTATTAGCACTTGGCCTTGTCTTATTTATATGGCAAATGATTTAGATTCTGCAGTAGAAATTTATAACAATAAAGTTAATTATAATTTTTATGGAGGCTTTTGGTTAGGCATTCAATCTCAAAAATGGGTTGTGAATCAACCTTATAACGATGATAAGACTTGTGTTCGCTATTTTGCTCGAAAGTATGGTGGCAGGATTTATAATGGGAATACTCAAAATTAGGATGGCTAATTTAGTGGGCAAAAAAGCAATACTTCTACTCCTTTCTTTCCTTATCTCCTTCTCTATTGCAGGATGCGGTTCAACAAAGACAATTGCTCCTCCATCATCATCGGATAGTTCCACGTTTTCGGAAGTGCAAGAAGAAAAGATTATTAAAGTGCCAGTTTTTGAGACAGAACAATTTATTGAAGCGAATCTTCGCGAAAAAGTGGGAGCAGACACAAAAGTCACCTGTCCACAAAAAATGGAAGGGCAAATAGGTGACTTCTTCATATGTTTGGTTGAAAACCTAAGTATTCCTAGTGATTCGCACTTCGCTGATGTTCAAATCATGAACGAATTAGGTGAAATCAGTTATCTTGTTAGGCGGGATTGATCTCATAATGAGTTCAGCCGCGTCCACGTTCCCCTCCTTCCCCCATTTTGTGCGGATATCTAATTAAGCAGGTTGAAGACTGAGGCCCCTAGGGGTTAAATTGTTTAGCCTCAAACCTCGTCCTAGGCAGTAAGCATGGTCGGATGAATGCCATTTGGGCAGTAGTCAGACTGCTTTGTTGATTTCTACGCTCAATTAAGACCCTTTGTGCGCAATTCCCAAATTCCATTCTATGGGTAATTGCGTGTAGTTTTGCCTGTTTTCGGCTATCTAACGGGATGGGAATGGACTGAATAAGACAATTTTACTGAATAGCAGATTCGATATTCTTGACATTGGAAGCACTCCTTAGTTTTCCCATTCTATGATGATATTTTTCAAGGCTTCCTCTAACGTAGGTTCTACTTCTTTAGCAGGCTCAACGGGTTTTTCATCGTAAGCCCAAGTTTTTTTATACCCGCCGTTGAGCCAATTAAGATAGAAGGAATCAAGATTTTCCTCAGTTCCTGCCGCTTCCACAGCCGCTATAAACTTCATTTTGTCATAAAACCACATATCTTGAACAGCGACAGCCGCTTTCCGACTTAATTTACCGTCCATCATTTAATCACCGCCACTACCCCGTCTTTTAATGCTTTCAATATGGTAAATGTACTACCTTGGCTCGTATTAGGTATATGTAGTCTGCCCAAAAATTTCTGTTATTACAGTGGCAGTAGAAGTTGTCAGTTGGAAGGGGCAGAATTGAGTTATGACCAAGATGGATAAATCATTGATAGGCGCAGCAGGTGAGCATTTAGTTCTTTCTAGATTGCTGGCTCGAGGGATGCTTGCAGCACAAGCACCACGTGGAGTACGAAAAGTAGACATCCTTGTAAATCATCTTGATGGTAAACCACCCTGTTTGATACAGGTTAAGACACGGTCAGGAGTTGGTTCACGTAGAACGTGGGCAATGAACGTTAAACACCAATTGATTACAGATAAAGATTTGTTCTATTGTTTTGTAGATTTAGGAGAAGACTCCCCTGTCGTCTTTGTTATTCCTGCAAAAAAGGTTGCAGCAGTCATTAAGGAGTCACACAAGAAATGGATGGCAACACCTGGTAAGAAAGGGCAAGCCCATAATGACAACGATATGCGAAGAATCGGTGATTACATCGCAGTGCAGAACTTAAAATCT
>JBCKHR010000029.1:0-11003 GCA_038905755.1 Candidatus Planktophila sp. | reverse complement strand
ACTGTGATGCGCCTACTGCGATTATGAGCGAGTCGTATTCGATGCTGTACGACCGCGATGGCGCTTTCGCAGTGACCCGCTTAGTGGAGAGATCAAAAGCGGTAACCTCACCAAGGATCACACGTGCATTCTCCTGACGACGCAAAATCTCTCTTGTTGCTGGTGCAATTTCACCAGGTGAAAGGATACCGGTTGCAACTTGGTAGAGAAGTGGCTGGAAAAGGTGATGCGTAGTCTTTGCAATCAGTGTTATTTCCACCGGCGCTTTACGTAACGCTTTTGCAGCAAAGAGACCGCCAAACCCCGAGCCGATTATGACTACGCGGTGCATCATCAAAGCGCCCTTCTAGGAATACCAACAAGATCATAAGTTGGGACTGCTGCAAGTCTAGTTGACTTGAGCGGTTGCGCCCGTATGGTGATTTGAGAGAGACTCTTCCAAAATCGGCCCTTCTAGCATTGCTAGAAATACACCTAGGAGTGTTGCGATTATAATTAGTGAGAAGAATGCGAGAATCATCATGGTGGCCTCCTAAACTTTGCAGCGATTGATCTGTACAATCGCTACGGATAAAGAAAGAATGCCCGCTTACTCTGTGGTTTTTCATGGGAAGTTCTGTGTAAAATCAGTTAATTGAGGCAGAAATTTTTGGGCAGAGATATGTAATTAAAACGAGCGCAAATTTAATAACCTGATGTCAAACGCTCACCGCTCGGAATCGCCAACTTTTCTGCGATACTTGGTCCGTGCTCGATCTAAACGTCATAGGAGGAGAATTAGAGCCTTGCTCTACCGATCCCGTGACGGGGTTCTACCGCGACGGGTGTTGCAAGACCGGACCCGAAGACCATGGAAGCCACACCATCTGCGCGGTGGTCACTGCCGAGTTTCTCGAGCATCAATTCTCCATCGGCAACGATCTGAGTACTCCGATGCCACAATACGGTTTTCCAGGTCTTGTGGCGGGCGATCGGTGGTGCGTTACCGCAGCAAATTGGCTCCGTTCTCATCGCGATGGAGCAGCGGCATTTGTGGTCTTAGCCTCGACGCACGAGCGTGCCCTCGAAATAGTTCCGCTGGAAGTCCTCCGCGAGCACGCCGTAGACGTTCCAGCTGGACCAGGGGATCTCAAAGATTAGTCAGCGCCGACGCCGAAGCGCTTCTGCGGTCTGACAGATCTTCAACAGATGCTTATCCATTACTGATGCTGCTATTTAGATAAAAACAACCCGTCAATTTTTGCCGCACAAATAAAATCGTTTTCGGTCAATCCTTTTACTGCGTGGGTGCTGTAGCGCACGCGGCATGTGTTGTAGCTGATTTCTAAGTCGGGATGATGGTTTTCCTGATGGGAGATCCAGGCTATGGCGTTGACGAAGGCGATCGTCTGGTAATAGTTTTTGAATTGGAATGTACGGTTGATTTCGGCGCCGCTCTCATTCAGTGACCAATCGCTGACTTGTTTTAGCAAGTCACGTGTCGCAGCGGCGCCAAGTGGTGGAGTGCTGCCTTCGCAGGCCTTGCAGTGTTGAGTCGCTAAATCGCTCATGGCGCTAATTCTATTTGAATTTATAGAACGCTGCAATGAAACAAGCGTATGAACAGCGCTTTCCTTCGACTTGCAGACTTGAGAAGAGTTACGAACATCGGATTATGAGTCCGCTGCCCTCCAAAGGTCAGCCCCGTGAGGAAGTCAGTTTATACCTGATTGCATGCAGGATTCAGAGTTATAGAAGCACTGGCCAGCGATGAGATTCTCGACTGTGTATGCATTTCCAGTTTCTTTGAGCAAGAAAGTCAGTAAAAGAGTTTCCAGTCCGAGGGAAAGTTGGTGCTGCAGCAGAGTGCTGCAAACCGAACAAAGGACTAGAAGAACGCGATTTATAGGTTGAGAATCAAGCTCGAAGACAATATTGCCGAACCGATCTACATTCAGACTACGCGTGGCCGAGGGTATCGCCTCAATGGGAGCGATAAATAGTCGCGTCTCTGTGACCGTCTAACGGAAGAAAATCCTTTTTAATTTTCCGTTAGAGGGTAACCTTTGAGCGGGCATTCACTAGTGGCCGTACCACAAAAAGCCCCTCGAGAGCTAGGAAATTAAATGCGCAAAAAAAGAATTATATCCATTGCCACCGCGGCAATGATGTCTTTATCAATCATGGGTCTGGTGAGTATTCAGCAAACAGCAACTGCGGCGGTAGTACCTCGTTGCAATATTGAAGGCCAGATGAGATTCTCAACTGCTGGTTCGCTAACTTGCACAAAAACGTCAACCGGCCTCTTTTTTATTAGCCCTAAGAAGCTAAGTGGATCGCTAACTATCGTTTGTGGTGCAACTGAAGCTTGGTGCAATGCCATGAGTACGAAATTCACTGAACTCTCAAATGTGAATACAAGATTTGTGCGTCTCTCATCGGGCGTAACGGCTGCGCGATTAGAGGCGGCAAAAAATAACCCAGAATTTGATGTTTGGCATGGCGGGCCTGCCGATAGTTATGGTGTCGCGCGCAATAAGGATTTACTCGATAAATATGAATCGCCAACTCGCAATGCGATTCCTAAAAAATATCAAGATGCAGATGGATATTGGACCGGCGTATATGTCGGTGCACTTGGTTTCTGCTCAAACACAAAAGAGTTGCGACGTTTAGGGGTTGCACTTCCAACAAGTTGGGCAGATCTACTCAATCCAAAATTGAAGAAATCCATTTCAAGCGCACACCCTGCTACTTCAGGCACTGCGTTCACAACTTTTTGGACAAACGTGACTCGCTTAGGTAGCGAAGCCGCTGGTATGGAATATATGAAGGCTCTTCATAACAATGTTCTTCAATACACATCGAGCGGAATCGGACCTGTAGCAATTGTTGGTCGCGGCGAAGCAGCAGTAGGTCTTGTATTCTCGCACGACTGCGTTGCTGGAGCAGAACAAGGTTTGCCGCTGAAGGTCTCATTTCCTTCTGAGGGAACTGGGTTCGAAATTGGTGGCGTTGCGCTAATTAAGGGTTCTAAGAATCCTGAAGCAGCTAGGGCCTATATTGATTTTGCGCTGAGTGCACAAGCACAGAACCTTGGACCTGGCGTTGCTTCTTATCAAGTACTAACACATCCAAAAGCACGCCCAGATCTGCGATCGGTGAAATTGAAATCACTCAAACTCGTTGACTATGACTTCGTGAAAGCTGCAGCAGCCAAGCCTGGTTTGACTGCAAAATTCGAAGACCAGATTGCTGCACGACCAAAAAGTTAATCGCTGTAGCTAGCACTTAGAATTGTCCTGAGGAATCGCCAATGGTGATGTATTTTTTTAGATTCCTCAGGACAATTCACAAATCAGAGAGGCTTGAAAATTTCCGCTATAACCATGAAGGACGAAACACGCACGAGGCTTCGCCGAAATAAAGGAATTAAGTTAGATCTTCCGACGAAGATAACACTGACCGTTGTTATTCTCCTTTTGACGTTACTGGTAATTGTTCCACTCTTAAACATCTTACTCCGAGCCTTTGACCCCGAAGGACGGGTCGTTTTGGCCAAGGCTTTATACCACGAAGTAACAAGGCAAATAATTAAGAACACAGTTTGGTTGGGAATTTCAGTTGGCACCCTTGGGACCGCACTTGGTTTTATTTTGGCTTACGTGCAAGTAAGAATGGATTTTAGAGGCAAGAAATTACTCCATGTCATCTGCCTAGTTCCATTAATATCACCGCCATTTGCTTTCGCCACGGCGGTAATCATTCTCTTCGGTCGTAGTGGAATGATTACCAGAGGAATTTTTGAAGCGACGCCAACTCTCTACGGGTACCCCGGACTTCTTATTGTTTTAACTACATCATTCTTTCCTGTCGCGTACATGATTTTCCTTGGACTACTACGGAATATGGATCCATCTCTCGATGAGGCATCGGCAATCCTTGGTGGAACAAAAATTCGAACTTTTCGCAAAATCACCTTTCCGATGCTAATTCCGGGAATTGCCAGTTCTTTCTTGCTCCTATTTGTAGAATCAATTGCCGACCTTGCAAATCCACTCGTTATCGGCGGTGATTACAGCGTTCTAGCATCGCGGGCGTATATAGCAATCAATGGTGAATACAACGTGCCAGGTGGCGCTGCATATTCACTTATGCTTCTGATACCTGGTCTATTAATTTTCATTTTACAAAGATACTTGGGCGGACGTAAAAATGTAGTGACTGTAACGGGTAAACCATCAGGAAGGATTGCGCTTATACAATCACCCAGAGCGAAGTTCTTACTTCTATTAGTCCCAACGCTCCTCGCAATATTTATTGTCATGATTTACACCACCGTAATCCTCGGAGGGTTCATCAAAGTCCTCGGCGTTGCAAATAAGTTCACCCTCGAGCACTACCGCTACATACTCAGTGGAATTGGAAATGAAGCAATTATCAAAACAACTTTATTAGCATTAATCGCAACCCCAATCGCTGGAATTTTGGGAATGTTGATTGCTTGGCTGGTCAGTCGAAAGGTGCGTCGCGGTAGCGAGATTTTAGATTTCTTTGGAATGCTGGGACTAGCAGTCCCAGGAACAGTTTTGGGTATTGGCTTCGCGATCACTTTTAATCACCCGCTTAAAATTGGAGATTTCACTTGGTTGCCTCAGTTAGCAGGTGGTGCAGCAATATTTGGTGGAGCAATAGCAATTATCATGGTTTATACAATTCGTTCGAGTCCAGCTGGCCAAAGAGCAGGGATTGCAGCCCTTCAACAAATCCACCCAGAGATTGATGAAGCATCAGCTTCTCTGGGAGCATCAGGTTTCAAAACTTTCTGGAAAGTCACACTTCCTCTCATCAAAGGCGCGCTCCTTACCGGGCTGATGTTTGCTTTCGCTCGCTCTATGACAACGCTCTCCCCCATCATTTTTATCACTACGCCCGATACTCCAATTTTGACATCAAGGATTTTGGGCGAAGTTGACTCTGGAAGATTCGGCAGCGCTTTTGCTTTCTGTACGGTGCTCATCGTGCTAGTTCTACTAGTGATGGGGTCTATCAATTTGCTAGTACGGGGCAAGAAAAGTGAAACTCTTATTAGTGGACCAATAATTGGTTAAATACAACGAAAAGGAAGTCAAATCACATGATTAGCGGCGTACACGAACAAGAATCAAGCAAGCTAGAACTTCGCAACCTTTCAAAGGTCTTTGGGCAAGGCTCCGAGCTCGTTCTTGCTGTCGATAATATAAATCTTGATATCCATCCTGGTGAATTTATAACTCTACTTGGACCTTCTGGTTGTGGGAAAACAACGACGCTTCGAATGATTGCCGGATTCGAAACGCCATCTACTGGAGAAATTCTCCTCGACGGTGAAGATGTTACTCGACTTACTCCAGATAAACGCCCAATGGGAATGGTATTTCAGTCGTATGCACTTTTTCCACATATGAACGTTTACGAAAATGTTGCTTACGGTTTGAAAATTAAGAAATTGCCAGCAAAACAAATACAACAGGAAGTGGGATTTGTTCTGGCATCAATGAGTTTGCAGAATTTAGCTAACCGCGCTCCTAGTCAGCTTTCAGGCGGACAACAACAACGCGTTGCTTTAGCCCGCGCGATGGTTATGAGACCAAAAGTTTTACTCTTTGATGAACCTCTCTCTAATTTAGATGCAAAGTTACGAGCACGGATGCGAATTGAAATCCGCCAACTTCAACAAAGACTTGGCATAACGAGCATTTTTGTTACACACGATCAAGATGAAGCTATGAGTATTTCGGATCGTATTGTTGTGATGCGAAATGCAAAAATCGAGCAAGTCGGAACTCCTTCCATAATCTACCGACATCCAAAATCAGTCTTCGTAGCAGATTTTATTGGACGCTCTAACTTCATCCCTATCGATAAAATAAATGGAATAAAAGAGAACTCATTGGTCTCGGTGCGCGCCCTTGGCCAAGAATTTCAAGTTAGCGCCAGCGAAGATGCGTTAACTTGCAAATCGCCAGTTCTTTTAGTGCGCCCCGAATCAATCAAAGTTAGAAGGGCTCCTGCTGGCGAGCAGAGAACCTCTGGGGCACAAGGACGTGTTGTTGGTTTTGTTTTCTATGGCGAACACGTCGAGTATTCAATCGAATCAGAAGTAGGTAATATCATTGCTGTAGTTTCCGATCCAGTCCCAGACGAGATTGTGCCTGTTGGCGATTTCGCTGATTTTTCATTTGATGCTAGCCGCGCATGGTTACTTCCCTCTGAAAACTGAAATATATTATTGCGCCAGAGTCATAGTAAGGTTTAGCCAAGTGCACGAGCAATGAGCACTTATCGAAATGGAACACGCTTATTTGGCCGGAGAATCCATTCCTAGTAGTCGTAGCACAATCCGTATTCTTTGATCATCGCGCTATCGGAATCGTAAAGAAGAATGTGCTGCCCTGGTCCGGAGCGCTCTCACACCAAATTCGTCCGCCTTGGGCTTCGACCAAGGTTTTACAGATAAATAGTCCAAGCCCGTTCCCCGGAATGATTGGGCTTCCTGATTTGAGCAAGCGCTCAGACTTACGGAACAACTTCGACAGATCGTCTTTGGCGATTCCCATACCACGGTCTATAACGCCTACCTGTACGAAATCTCCGATACTAGATAGTTCGATAACAATAGGTTTTTGCGCTGGAGAGAACTTGAGCGCATTGGAGAGGAGATTCGTGAGAACTTGCCACTGACGCGCTTCATCACCACACACAAGAGGAAGATCATCGGGGGTAATCAACTCGAACCGCCGGTCCTCGCTCGGCCCAATGGCTTCATTCAACGCTCTCTGCGCCAAAACGCGAATGTCGAACGAGGCAATGTTGTAGGTGAACTCGCCCGCCTCTATTCGTGCCACCTGAAGCACGTCTTCGACGAACTGGACCAAAGTATCGGTATTTCTGCTGATGATCTGCAAGTACTCGATCTTCTGCTCGTCGTCGATGGCGCCCCACTCGTCGATCAACAGGTGTGCAAACCCGCTGATTGAGGTCATCGGCGAACGAAGATCATGAGCAACTGTGGCCACGAACTCATTGCGGAGTTCGTTCATTTCCCTCAGTTGGCGGATTATCTGTTTCTCTTGAGTGATATCACGGGCGATACGTGATGACCCGATGATGGCACCATTGCCATCGTAAATGGGCGACATGGTCAGGGAGATCGGAAATATGCTGCCATCTTTTCTGATCCGAAGAGTCTCGTAGGGCTCGATCTTATTTCCGTCCCGGATCTTGCTCAGATTGTCGGCCGTCTCTTGCATCTTTTCGGGAGGGATGGTGAATGAAATTGACTGACCGATCATCTCTTCGGCCAAATAGCCAAACATGCGCTCTGCAGCCGCGTTCCAACTAGTGATGATCCCATCAATGTTAGCACTGGCTATAGCATCATTGGAAGATTCGATGATCGAGGCCAGGTTGCGGGCGTTTTGGGAGGCTCGTTTCTCTCCAGTGATATCACGGGCGATACCTGATGACCCGATGACCAGACCGTTCTCATCGTAAATGGGCGATATGGTCATAGAGATCGGAATGGTGCTGCCATCTTTTCTGATCCGAAGAGTTTCGTGGGACTCGATCGTATATCCGTCCCGGATTTTACTCAGATTGTCGGCGTCCTCGTGGGTATTTTCGAGAAGCATGGTGGGTGAAATTAACTGCCCAATGACCTCTTCAGCTAAATAGCCATACATACGCTCTGCGGCCGGGTTCCAACTAATGAAGGTACCTTCGAGGCTCCTACTGGTGATGGCGTCATTGGAAGATTCGATGATCGAGGCCATGTTGCGGGCGTTTTGGGAGGCTCGTTTCTCTTTAGTGATATCACGGGAGATACCTGATACCCCGATGACCACACCATTGCCATCGTAAATAGGCGATAGAGTCAGGAAGATCGAAATGGTGCCTCCGTCCTTTTTGATTCGGGTTGTTTCGTAGGGCTCGATCTTATATCCGTCCCGAATCTTGCTCAGGTTGCCGACGGCCTCGTGGGTCTTTCCAGAAGGCATGAGACACAAAAGTGGCTGACCGATTATCTCTTCGGCCGAATAGCCATATATGCGCTCTGCGGTCGCGTTCCAACTAATACAGATACCTTCGAGGCTCTCACTGGTGATGGCGTCATTGGAAGATTCGACGATCGAGGCCATGTTGCGGGCGTACTGGGAGGCTTCTTTCTCTTTCGTGATATCCCGGGAGGTACCTGATCTCCCGATGACCACACCGCTCTCATCATAAATGGGCGATACCGTCAGGGAGACTGCAATGGTACTGCCATCTTTTCTGATCCGAAGAGTCTCGTAGGGCTCGACCTTAGATCCGGCCTGAATCTTGCTCTGGTTTTCAGCAATCTCGTTGGTCTTTTCGGGAGGGATGGTGCTCGAAAGTGACTGCCCGATTATCTCTTCGGCTAAATAGCCATACATGCGCTCTGCGGCCGCGTTCCAACTAGTGATGATATTTTCCATGTCTGCAGTCACGATGGCATCATTGGAAGATTCGACGATCGAGGCCATGTTGCGGGCGTACTGGGAGGCTTCTTTCTCTTTAGTGATATCACGGGCGATTGCTGATGCTCCGATGACCAGACCGTTCTCATCGTAAATGGGCGATATGGTCAGGGAGATCGAAAAGGTACTGCCATCTTTTCTGATCCCAAGAGTTTCGTAGGGCTCGATCTTATGCCCGTCCATGATCTTGCGCAGGTTCTCGGCCGACTCATGCATCTTTTCGTGGGTGGTGAGGAGTGAAATTGGCTGACCGATCATCTCTTCGGCTAAATATCCAAACATATGCTCTGCGGTCGCGTTCCAACTGGTGAAGATACCGTCGAGGTTCGCACTCATGATGGCGTCTTTGGAAGATTTGATGATCGAAGCCATGTTGCGGGCGTTTTGGGAGGCTTCTTTCTCGGCAGTGATATCACGGGCGATGCCTGCTGTCCCAATGACGGCACCGTTCTCATCGTAAATGGGCGACATGGTCAGGGAGACTGGGATGGTGCTGCCATCTTTTCTGATCCGAAAAGTTTCGTAGGGCTCGATCTTAATTCCGTCCCGGATCTTGCTATGGTTCTCGGCCGACTCGTGCCTCTTTTCGGGAGGGATGAGGAGTGAAATATGCTGACCGATCATCTCTTTGGCTAAATAGCCATACATACGCTCTGCGGCAGGGTTCCAACTGGTGAAGATACCGTCGAGGCTCGCGCTGGTGATGGTGTCATTGGAAGATTCGACGATCGAGGCCATGTTGCGGGCGTACTGGGAGGCTTCTTTCTCTCCCGTGATATCACGGGCGATTGCTGATGCTCCGATGACCAGACCGTTCTCATCGTAAATGGGCGATATGGTCAGGGAGATCGAAAAGGTACTGCCATCTTTTCTGATTCGAAGAGTTTCGTGGGGCTCGATCATATATCCGTCCCGGATTTTACTCAGGTTCTCGGCGGCCTCTTGCATCTTCTCGGGAGGGATGATGAGTGAAGTCGGCTGACCGATTATCTCTTCGGCTAAATAGCCAGACATACGCTCTGCGGCCGCGTTCCAACTAGTGACGATACCTTCGAGGTTCACACTCACGATGGAGTCATTGGAAGATTCGATGATCGAGGCCAAGTTGCGGGCGCTTCGGGAGGCTTCTTTCTCTACCGTGATATCACGGGAGATAGCTGATCTCCCGATGACGGCGCCATTGCCATCGTAAATGGGTGATACGCTCGTGGAGACTGGGATGGTGCTGCCATCTTTTCTGATCCGAAGAGTTTCGTAGGGCTCGATCGTATATCCGTCCCGGACACTGTTTAGTTGGTTGGCCATCTCTTGGGTATTTTCGGGAAAGATGAGTGAAGCTGACTGCCCGATTATCTCTTCGGCTAAATACCCATACATACGCTCTGCGGCCGTGTTCCAACTAGTGAAGATCGCGTCCATACTCACAGCCACGATGGCGTCATTGGAAGATTCGATGATCGAAGCCAAGTTGCGGGCGTTTTGGGAGGCTTCTTTCTCTTTAGTGATATCACGGGCGATGCCTGATGCTCCGATGACGACACCGCTCTCATCGTAAATGGGCGATAGAGTCAGGGAGATCGAAATGGTGCTGCCATCTTTTCTGATCTGAAGAGTTTCGTAGGGCTCGATCTTATATCCGCCCCTGATCTTGCGCAGGATGTCGACGTCCTCGTGGAAATTTTCGGGGATGATGAGTAAAATTGACTGACCGATCATCTCTTTGGCCGAATAGCCATACATGCGCTCTGCGGCCGCGTTCAAACTGGTGAATATACCTTCAAAGTTCACACTTATGATAGCGTCATTGGAAGATTCGATGATAAAGGCCATCTTGCGGGCGTTCTGGGAGGCTTCTTTCTCTTTAGTGATATCACGGGCGAAACCTGATGTCCCGATGACCAGACCATTCTCATCGTAAATGGGCGCTAGAGTCAGGAAGATCGAAATGGCGCTGCCATCTTTTCTGATCCTGGTTGTTTCGTAGGGCTCGATCTTATATCCGTCCCGGATATTGCTCAGGTTGTTGGCCAACTCCTGGGTATTTTCGGGAGAGATGATGAGTGAAGTTGACTGTTGCCCGATCATCTCTTTGGCCGAATAGCCATACATGCGCTCTGCTGCCGCGTTCCAACTAGCGTAGATACCTTCGAGGTTCGTACTGGTGATGGCGTCATTGGAAGATTCGATGATAAAGGCCGTCTTGCGGGCGTACTGGGAGGCTTCTTTCTCTTTAGTGATATCGCGGGTGATAGATGATACTCCGATAACCGCACCGTTCTCATCGTAAATGGGCGATAGAGTCAGGAAGACCGGAATGGTGCTGCCATCTTTTCTGATCCGAAGAGTTTCGAAGGGCTCGATCTTATATCCGTCCCGGATCTTGCTCCCGTTGTCGGCGTCCTTGTGGGCATTTTCGGGAGGGGTGAGAGACGAAACTGGCTGACCGATCATCTCTTCGGCCGAATATCCATACATGCGCTCTGC
>JBCKHR010000028.1:0-11012 GCA_038905755.1 Candidatus Planktophila sp. | reverse complement strand
TCGGGATACGCAATGCATGCCATTAAGGATGCGAGACCTATATATGGTTTGGGGATACTTCTCTTTTTTAGTTTAGCTAACTCAGTCGAAAATCTTTGGATATTGAGACTCATCGGACTCATCGGACTCATTCTTCTAAGCGATGTAGTCAATAGAAGACTATTGAAAGATTCCAGAAGTCACTGGTCAGTTTTTGCGTCGACGATCGCTTTTACTTCAATCTCATTCCAATTTTTTACGCACTGGGCAACTACGTTTATGTTCCCTTGGGCGGCCATCTTGTCTCTTACGGGATTAACGTTCTGGGCCAAGGGATCAAAGGTTTCGAGATTGATAGGGATTGCCTATCTTCTCCTTTCGTTGATGATTTACCCGCTCCTATCTTTTTTTCTTTTTTCTGTCGTCTTCGTGGAATGGTATTTTACAAACTTCAACTTTTCTAATTACGTTGCAAAATTGAAGTCGACAATTCTCTATATTGGCACCGGGAGTGCTGTCCTATTTATTTCCATCGCCTTATTCAAGATATTCAACCCTTCGGGATTGAATGCACGGGTTGGTTATGTCTCACTTTCCGAATTACCAGAAAAGATTGTTTGGTTTGTTTCTCGCCCAGTTGTCCTCGGGTTTAGACCATACTTTCTCACAAGTCCAACTTTCTCTCAATTGGTGGTAACTGCCCTTCCAATACTTGCGCTGCTTTCAATATTTGCCTTAAGGAAAACAAACTTCAATCTTATGAATGCAGGAAAATTATTTCTTGCCCTGGCTGTAACTATTGTCTTCGCGCTAACACCATTACTTGTTGTAAGTCAAAACCAAATAGATTTTCGTCTAATCGGGGCTGTTAAATGGCTTATCGAAACTCTCCTTATAGGCGGACTCTTCGAATTTTTGAGCACCTTTTTCGGTACGCGTCATAAAGCGATCAGTGGCATCCTTGCGGGACTATTGGCATTGCTGGCTCTTTACAATGTAAACCATGTATTTGCTGCGAATTTCAAAACTCACTATGACCAAGAAATTGGTTTCTTTAAGAAATCGATAACTCAATGCGACCCGAAGGAACTCGACAATGGTGTCTTAATATTGAGCCGTACCAAGGCGTGGCCATCGAGACCGCTGGTTGGAGTGCTTTCGCAAACAACAGATCTAGCATCAGAATGGGTGCCTGTTAATAGTATGAAACTCTACCTTTTCTCCCAGGGGCACAAAAACCTTCGAGTCACCGAGGAATTGAAAACTCCAATGGACTTTAAGGGCTGCACCGTTCGCCTGGATGATTTCCCTTTTTAGTAGTTCGAGGAGTCTTAGCGAATCACCTAGCCCGGCTATATATACAGATTCGAAATTACCTTCTACAAAACCGCTTCTTTGATATTTGAACCATAAACGGCTAAAACTTGATAAATCTGAAAGATTCCGCTCAAGTGTTCACGTTCTTCGTTGAGCGAAACACCAAATACGCATGAAAATGTTGAAGGTTCCTGCTATTGATAACGCCTCCGGGATTTGAACTCGGGATCTACGCATTACGAAAACATCGCTCTACGCCTGACCTAAAACAATAGGGAACCAAAACTTGTTAGATAGTTTATTTAATCAAGCAAAACAACACCACTTGGTGTTGTCAGTTGTACACAAACTATTCCGTTCTTTCCATCATTTACTGATGGGTCTGCCCACTCGATTGTTGTTTCATTGGGGTACTTCACCATATCCCTGACACGGCCTTAGTAATCTCGGACATTGCAAAGAAAACCAAGCGGGGGGAATTCCTATGCTATTTATTTTACAAGTTAAAGGAGAAACCATTTTGGACTTTTTCAGTAAGAAAATTAAGAAGTTAAAGCATGGAACAGGCTAATTTTTTGGCTGGAACCGCGCCAGTGAGCAGGTATCTATCGATGGCGTCATCAACGGAACTGGAACCCCGATTGTGGCCAGTGTGGCCATCAGCATCAAGGGAGATAAGAACTGACCCTTGCAAGTACTTATGCATGGAGAGCGCCCATTTATATGGGGTCGCTGGGTCTCGTGTGGTTCCTACGATCACAATTGGGTTGGGTGTTTGACCTGCCCCATAGTTTGGTTACGTACTTATAGTGAAGATCGGATGGTGGTAGGAGTGACCTCGCCTCGATGCCTCGATCGATCTTCCCTTGGCGCACCCAACGGTCTAAAGCGCTGACACTGACCCATAGGTCAGGTACTACTTTCCTAAGTGACAAACCACTAGTTAAAACCAAATCAACTGCTCGTTCACGAAACTCTTCATAGAAAGCTCTCAGTGGTTTCATTATCCTTTCAGATATCTTCACGATACCTACAAGGAAACTGTCCGGAAAACCTGGGGCAGATCAGCCCTTTTCTGCTCAGCCTTCTCAAAGAGAATTATAACTCTATAAGTTTTCATCCATGGTCATAACAACACATATTTCTCTTGTTGTCGGAATTTTATTTCGATAGCACCTTGGCTTGATGCCCAATAGCCACACAATGATCGATCTTCCCTGACAACACATCAAAAAAATTGTGATCGAGTTCCGTTATTGAACTAACTCGTCGATCCGTCTTTTTGACATTAGCTTCAATACTTCTTATCGCATAAAGAACGGCAGAAACCTTTCGTAGGTCAAAGCCTGGTGCCCACTGTCTCGTACGTTGAATTAAATCCTCGACTGCGTTTCTCTCATCAAATGTACCCTCAATATCCCAACTATTGGGATATTGATTTCCTGTCGCGACAGCCATAACACTCTTCGTTGGTGCATAGATTAAAAATCTATCGGAAAAGCCTTGGGGGAGAATCGTCATGAAATCACCATCTACGACCGTCATCCCAAATGTCGGAGTACTGGATTCAACTTCTAGGACAATCGTTTTGTGATATTCGTAATGCCTTCGGTGAACTGCGGCCGACGTTGAACCAATTCGGTCGCTACCATAAGTAGCCCTGAAAACAACTTCAAACGCTTCAGACTGTTCTGATCCATCAACTAGTGTCCACCCGTTGTTATCATGTCGCACTTCAAGAATTTCACAGCGTACTCTTAAAGTGATGTCATTTTCTTGGAGCTCGCGAGAAAGTATCTTTTGAAGTATTGGGAAATCTATAACTGCTTCTTCGCAACGCCATGCTCGCAATATTTCTTCCGTGGCAATGCCGTAATCAGCAATTTCGTCAAGAGAAACGCGAAACAGTGAGTTTTCTGATCTGAGGGCCGACCATTCAAATTCTTCAGCAGAAACTTTTGAGTTAGTCTTTGCTATTCCATAATAGTTTGGAAAATCGCGCCGTACAGTCTCAGGGAAGCGACCTTCAAAATCGGCAAAACCTATCTTTGATTGACTTGCAGTCTTTAAGTCCCGAGGGTAGTGCAAACCGAGATGTAGCCGGTTGGTACTGTTTGTCGTTGCGCCAGACAGAATCTCAGGGAGTTTCTCAAATAGAGTGACTTTGTGACCTTCTTTTGCCAATTCCACTGCAATGGAGCAGCCAAATATTCCGCCTCCTATCACCGCAATATTTTTCATATTAATAATCGTTACCTATCTCCAATGTTCTGCCATTGGAAATCTTCGTGAGGCTAGGCGTTAAGTTCCAAATGAAACTCGCAACTTCATCAAGTTCGAGGATGCAATTTCCTGCCCGAGCTTTATGCTTGTCGACATTTTCTTGAGACATAGATCTGCGCATGTTTGTGTTGTCAATTAATGACGGCGCAACGGCCACTATGCTTTGATCCCGATCCATGAATTTTGAAAAAGACATTACAAATGCTTGAAGCGCGCCTTTCGCGGCTGAGTAATGGAAATCGTAACTAGAGTGGTTGGCAGCGCGCGAACTAAGCGCAAGAATATTGCCGTCGGCCGCCAAATTAATTTTAATTTCTTGCATCACATACAACATTCCAGTAACAAATTGTCCATAATAGTCAGCAAGAAAGTCGAGCGGGATATTTGGCAAATGCCTTTCAGTTAACTTACCTGCCAAAAAAATGATTCGGGAGAACTTCTGATCCGAAAGCCCCTCGAGGAATAAACCAATACTTTCCGTGGACCCGAGATCAAGTTGGATCGAAGTGCAATTTCTTGCTGAAGGAAGCAGTGATATATCTCTTGAGGTTCGTGTTATTTCATACCCAGCCTCGAGGGCAAGTTTCATGATAGATTTTCCTAGACTTGATGATCCACCTACTAAGAGGAGCCTTTTCGTTGGAGTCTGAGATTCAATCACCGAATGATAATATCGCCTTCAAGCTTGTCAGACCTGCGCTCGTCAAGTTTTTGAGACAAGCTGATTAGTTTTTATGCAGCTGTAGGTTGGCATCTGGCTTGATAGGTGGCGAGGGCTGCTGCTGGTGTTAGTCCAGCGTTGTATGAATGTGGGTGGCGACGGTTGTACCAAGATTCGATGTATTCCATGACCGCGGTGCGGGCAGTGAAATGGTGTTTGAACTGCTGGGGGTAATACATTTCGGTTTTCAAGTGTGAGAGGAATGATTCAGCTACGGCATTATCCCAACACACGCCAACGGCTCCCATCGATTGGGTGATGGTGTTGGCCGCACACCATTTTTGAAAAACGCTCGAGGTATTAGGTAACCAAACTATGTGGCAGGTCAAGAAGTCAACTAAATAGACAGCAGCGCCAAACGCATTTTCACTGGGAAGACCCTTTAAAGTACAACCATGGCTCGCGCAAAAGGGAACCTCCCTCCCAAGATCTTGAACGGCTATCTGTTGGCTAGAGGGTTCTCAGCAGGCCTAGCGATGGTTTTCGCTCTCTTGTACAGCAACAGTCTCGGAGTCGAGCGTAGATCAATTGTCGCTTTTATCATGACTTCAGCGGTGGTAATCGGTGTCATCTTCACTTCCGGGGTGAGCCTGACTTTTAGGAAGTCCGTGCAAGCCCCCGAGAACAAGATCACGATCAACTCCTACATTTACCTGACCGCCATGCTTTCTCTTGTCGCCTCCGCCGTAACTTTCCTTTCGGTCTACATCTTCTCCAGAACCAAAATAGAGATCCCGCGAACGCTACTTTTAATGGCGGTCATCTATGCCTTCTTTGCAACTATGGATTATTGCCTACACCAAGCACTCATTGCTTTCAGTCTCTTTAAACTAGCTTCCATACTGGAAGTATTAACAATTTGCATGCAAGTCTCTGTTTATTTAATACTGTTCTCCGCCAATCGAGTAAGTATCGCTGTTTCGCTTTTTAGCGCGTTCATACTCTCGTACATCACTTCAACAATCACGACAGTTCTATTATTGATTGGGATACTCGACCCTTCAACCAAATTAAAATGGAGGGAAATCAGAACACTACTGAGCGCGAGTAAGAACTTGCACTTACTTGGGATTGCGACGGGATTCGCAGATCGCATCGACCGAATTGTTATCGCTTGGTTTCTGCCATTGGATATACTAGGAAAGTATGCCGTGGGCACCAGTTTTATAAGTTTTCTCCGATTCTTCCCGGAGGCCATGGGCAGGTGGATAGTTAATGGCCAGGTCGCGCCCACGTTTGGGAAACTTGGAAAATCTCTAGTGAATCGGATTGCGGCAATTCTCATATTGGTTATAGGTGGTTCCTTGCTCGCACAGGTTTTCGTCAAAATCTTCTTCAGTGATAAGTGGTCTTTGCCACTACTGGTTCTCATCTTTTTCGCGAGCCAGGAAATCGCGAGGGGTTACTGCCAGATAAGACTTTCAAGAATAGTTTCCGCCGGACTTGAAAAAACGGCAAGGAATACTTCCTTAGGACTTATATTCATAGCACCGATATTTTCAATCATTGGCGCCAAAAGTATTGGCATCTATGGCGTGCCCCTCGGGATGTTGGTCGGATACGTCGGACTCAACTATTATCTAAAACATGTCACGGCAAAGGTTCCTTAAATATGACGGCCAAAGTCTCGGTCATTATTCCAATCTTCAACAAGGATAAGTGGATAGTTCAAACTCTCCAATCTGTGGCATCGCAAACCTATGACAATTGGGAATGTCTTATCGTGGACGATGGCTCTACGGACAAAAGTTTAACTTTGATTAATTCCTTTGTAGCTGCCACGAAAGGCAATTGGAAGGTAATCACCCAGACTAACTCGGGACAATCGCACGCCAGAAATGTGGGAATAGAGCATGCGACAGGAGACCTGCTCGCCTTTCTTGACGCAGATGATTTATGGCTACCAGAGAAACTACAAGCGCAAGTCAACCTCTTAAACCGACAACCTGAGGTGGATGCATTATTCTCGGGATACGCGATATTTGAGGTGGGACAAGTAAAAAAATTCCGAATTGTGGTTCATCACTCTGCAGAGAATATGTGCACAGGTTGGTTAACCATGCGGGGCTTTGGTGGCCTGATTGAATCCACTGGAATTATTCGGCGAACCGCATTATTGGGGATCGGTGGATTCGACGAGTCCCTGTCCACCTCTGCTGGCTTGGACTTGAGTTTAAGGCTAGCCATATCTTGCAATTCAGTCGTTCTGTCTCAACCTCACGTGCTTTATCGTCTGTCCGATGATCAATGGCACAAAAATGAGGGCAAGCTTAGGGAAGATGCATACACTCTGGCGAGGAGATACTCCGAGAGATTAAATGGTTTACAGCACGTTCGCAAGTGGCAGGACAGTTACTTCTTTTGGCTTAGATTGAAAACGGCGGGAAATTCGAAACGGGTTAGCGAGCTGCTCTCCTCTTTCACGAACTTTCGTGTAAGGGATTGGATGATGCTGTATTCGTTGGTCTCACGAAATGTAATAGCCAGAATTCGTGGGAAGAAGTTTGAGAAACGACTGGCGGAATTGTCCAGGGCACCTCAATCCGCAGGTACTTAGCATGCCCTTCCGCACTTAGACGGATACTTTTGGTGCCTATAAAGTCAATAAATCAGGCAAAATAGAATAGGTTTCATTTATGAAGATTCTAGTAACAGGGGGTGCTGGCTTCTTAGGCTCGCATCTCTCTGAACAGTTACTCTTACTTGGTCATGAAGTTATCTGTGTTGATAATTTCTACACGGGGTCAAAGAAAAATGTAGAACACCTTTTAGGAAACGTTAATTTTGAGATCCTCCGCCATGACATCACTTTCCCTCTTTATATCGAAGTTGAGGGTATTTTCAATCTGGCTTGTCCTGCCTCGCCCATTCAGTATCAACGAAATCCAGTACAAACTTTCAAAACCAACGTCCATGGAGCGATAAATATTCTAGATTTGGCGAAACGGACAAGCGCTCGAGTATTGCAGGCAAGTACTTCCGAGGTTTATGGAGACCCTAGCGTTTCCCCACAGCCGGAGTCCTATTGGGGTCATGTCAACCCGATTGGGATCCGTTCATGCTACGACGAAGGCAAGCGTGCAGCAGAGACACTTTTTTTTGATTACCACAGACAATACGGGCTCGATATACGAGTGGCACGAATATTCAACACATTCGGGCCAAGAATGGCAATCAATGATGGACGTGTGGTCAGTAATTTCATTGTTCAGGCGTTAGAAAATAGAGATTTAACCGTGTATGGGGACGGGAGTCAGACCAGAAGCTTCTGTTACGTTGATGATTTGATCTCGGGTTTGATTTCTTTGTTCTTCTCTGACGACGTCCATGAGCCAATCAACCTTGGCAATCCCGAACCAATCAATATGGGTGAGTTAGCCAAGGAGATCATTGAAAAGACAAACTCAAAGAGTCAAATCACGTTCCAATCAATCCCTTCAGACGACCCAAGGCGACGGGAACCCGATATAGGTAAGGCTAAGGACATTCTTGGATGGGAACCCAAAATTTCGCGAAGCTTTGGTCTGGATAAAACGATCGACTATTTCAGAAAAGAATTGGCAAACTGAGGACCTAACCGGGAAGTTGACCCCAACTTGGCAGAAACAGCCCTTTGGATTCCCGGGGTACGTCAATTGACCTGCCCCCAGTTAGTGAGCTGGAATCTTTTTTAGTCCGAGGTTGTTGTGGTGCCAGTTTAGCGTGGGTGGCTTCGTGGGGTTTTGTAGTTCAGTGTTGAGTGGGGTCGGTGCTGGTTGTAGTGCTGGATTACGGCATGGAACAGGCTAAATTTTTGGCTGGAACCGCGCCAGTGAGCAGGTATTTATCGACGGCGTCATCAACGCAACTGGAACCCCGATTGTGGCCAGTGTGGCCATCGGCATCGAGGGAGATAAGAACTGACCCTTGCAGGTATTTATGCAGGGAGAGCGCCCATTTATAGGGCGTAGCGGGGTCTCGTGTGGTTCCTACGATCACAATTGGGTTGGCTGTTCTCGTCGAGACTAGACCACCAGATAAATTCGCTGGAGAGTTTTTGCGGGAGATGTAATTACAAGCGATTCCACCGTATGCCACGTATGGGCCAAAAACTGGGGCGGTTTTTGCGAAAAGTTTAGCGTTCTCCTTAATTTCACTTAACGTAGAAACTCGTTGCATATCCAAGCAGTAAATAATGGCGGCAGCATCATTTTGATTATCAAGATATTTTCCATCTAATTGACGCCCCGTGTATTGGTCAGCAAGGCTTAGAAATTCATCGCCTTTACCGAGTTGGGCTTGCTTAATTGCTCTGCGCAATTGAGGCCAACCACTTACATTGTCGTACAAGGCAGAAGCAGTGCCTAAAACGAGAAGAGCTTCCGTTACAACACGGTCTGTTTTAGAGGCTAGTGGCGTTTTATTAGCGCTTTGAAATAGATCGCTAAAGTATTGAGAAGTGGAGCCCTTTGGCAGCGGACACGAAGATTTCTTAAAACAATCTTTCACAAAAGCGTTTAACGCTAAATCAAAACCTGTTGCTTGGGTAATTGATGCTTCTAAATTGCTAGCGTTTGGATCAGTTGCGCCATCTAAAACTATGCGACCGACGTTTTGTGGGAACAAATCTGCATAGAGCAGACCAAGATATGAACCATAAGATTTACCTAAGAAGTTTAACTCTGTATCACCCAACGCTGATCGAAGTAAATCCATATCCCGCGCCGCTTGAGAAGTTGAGAAATGGTTTAAGTATTTTGTTTTCTTTTCGCACTTTTCTATGAACTCTTGCGAGCTTTTTATGAGTTGGTTTAGCTCACTGACGCTATCTGGTTTGGCATCGGCAGCAAAGGAGGCGTCGGTTTCTTTATCGCTGCGGCAATGAATTGCGCTGCTATCGCCAACACCGCGTGGATCGAAACCAACGATGTCATAGCGCTCCAAGATGTCGGGGCTAACAATATATTCGGCGTTGTAGGCGAATTGGACCCCCGATGCCCCCGGCCCGCCAGGGTTTACCACGAGTGAGCCAATCCGATTGTGCTGTTCGGCATCGCGGTAGCGAAGGAGGGCGATATCGAAGGTGCCGAGAGTGAAATCGGTGTAATCAATCGGAACTTTCAAGATTGAACATTGGAAATCTTCATAACAATTTTTCCACTTGAGGCTCTGGCTTTGGAATTGTTGCAACGATGTGTAGTTGGTGGCTTTTGTGGTTAACACCAAATAGCCTGTTAATAACAGGGTGATCGATGTCGCACCGATCAAGGCTGCGTAAAAGAAATTAGCGCGTGGCGATCTGGTAATCATTTAATCAGATTGCACATCAACGCTTCGATAGTTAAAAGAGGCGCAGCGTTATGTGCCAAATTAGTACGCGCACTCATGATTGCGTTTAACTTATTTATTGTTGATTGAGGTTTAGTTGCGCTAGCGAAAGAAATAATTTCACTCTCTAACTCTTTATTAATTAAAGAATCGGTTGCGCCTGATTGCACCATCATCACATCACGATAGAAAGTTGCAATATCTAGCAGGGCAGCATCCAAACCATCACGGACCATGCGAGTAGTGCGGGTCTTCTGTTCTTTCTCTAAATCTTTAAGAGCTTTACTTCCGCCGGTTGCCATGCCACGACCAGTTGCGCCTTTGCCCCATGCCAGAGATAGATCGTCAATCTCGCTCTGGTTGCGATCATCGGCGGCGGTTTTTGCTTGCTCGCTTGCCAGATCTACTAACGTTTGTGCGGCTTTAAATGCAGTCGCGATGTCTCGAACTTGAAGAGGTAACTTCATAATTGTGGTCCGGGTATTGCGCACGCTCTCATTCGTTGCTAAATATCGGGCGCGACCGATATGGCCTTGGCTCACGCGGGCGGCGAAATCAGCCATTTTTGGGTCTATTCCATCGCGATTGGTAAGCAGTTGCGTTACCGCTTCCGTTGTTGGGGTATGTAGTTGCATATGGCGACAACGACTTCGAATGGTTGGCAAAAGATCGTGCAGAGTAGGCGCGCATAACAACCAGACTGTGCGACCACCCGGTTCTTCAATTGCTTTTAATAGAGCGTTCGCAGCCGGTTCGGTTAACCTATCGGCATCTTCCATAACAACAACGCGCCAACCACCCATCGCTGGCGCCCAAGCAACTCTGGTTAATAATTCGCGCACTTCATCGATTTTGATAGACAAACCTTCAGTTCGCACAATTTCCACATCGGGGTGGCTTCCTGCCCGTGCGCTTCTGCATTCATTGCACGTGCCACATCCATCGTGGGTACAAATCAACGCTTGCGCAAAAGCAAGCGCTGCCAATGATCGTCCACTGCCCGGTGGGCCAGTAAAAACCCAAGCATGGGTCATACCGTGTTTTGAAATATCGGGGCTTTCTTCACCACTCCGTGCTGATGCAACCGCGCTCTTTAGAATTTCTGTTAAATGTTCTTGTCCAACTAAGTCAGCGTAAACGCTCACTTCTTTACACTCTTCTTTGCACTCTTCTTTGCCACAGTTGTTCGCATAGCTCTTGTTGCGCGGCGAATTGGCTTCAATAGCGGGTTGCCATTTTCGTCCTTTACATTTCGCTTCAAAGTTTGAATTTCACCAACGCGCGAAATAATCGTGGCGTGAATGTCTTCTACCGATTGGTTGCCATCAACTACTAAATAACGTTCAGAATCAAGACGCGCTAACTGCAAGAACTCTTGTCGTACCCGTTCATGGAAAGCGATTGG
>JBCKHR010000027.1:0-11150 GCA_038905755.1 Candidatus Planktophila sp. | reverse complement strand
CGCAGGTAATAGCTCATGGACTCCGTTATATCCAGTTGCACATACACTGGCATCAAATGCGCGCAGCACATTAGCAAGCGGGAAGTACCGTGCGACTTTTATATCTAAACCAACTGGTACTAGAGAGTTGCCATTCAAATCTATTGGCGCTTTAGTAAGAATAACTTGTAAGTCTTTCCAACCAAGCAAGCCCGAAAGGGCCGCGCTTATTTTTTCACTCACGTCGCGCTCCCCTGTACCAAGTTGTACGAGCACTACGGGGCGGTTCAAATCAAGACCTAACGCGCGCCGTGCATCATCGCGAGACATCGCATGCTCTGGTTGAAATAGTGAAACTGGAGCGGTTAATAGCGCCTCTTTACGTTTGGAAGTTGGGCCGAAATCATATGAGCGAGCAATATCTCCAGGTTCTATTACTCGATCCATCATTCGTGATTGCAAACCTAAAACATAGCGTTGTGGTTTCTTCTGCCATAAACCACGACGAACCCAAACTAGCGCCAGTGAGGGATTGGAATTTTTTGTCGCGATAACTCCCGAGTAAGGGACAACGCCATCAAAAGATAAGACTTTCGCGTCAGTCTCCTCAATTAAAGCAAGTAAGCGATCGCGTAAATACTGATCCCATTTCTCTCGAGACATCCAGCCACGATCGCGACCAGGAATGTATTCACAACGAATACCCATATAAGAAGGTAGCTCTGCAATTCCACCCGCCATTGAAACAATAATTGGATTGGCAACGCCCTTCAGGGCTAGCGCGACCGCACTTGCTCGTGCAAGATGGCCCATGCCAACGCCATTGCTCGTTACAAGAATTATTGTTGGCTTATCGGAGTTCAATTAGCTTCCCCACGATGTGTGAAGTGGTCGGCCTTCGGCATAACCAGCAGATGATTGAATCCCTACAACTGCAAGCGCTGCTGCAATTCGCAAACGGTTATTAGCGTCTACTGCTGGGCGCGTCGCCATAAAGACATCGTCGTAGGTGAGGTCGAAAGCAGGGCTATTTATAAAGCGCACGTAGCGAAACTATACAGAGCGAACTTAGGTGTTCTGAGGAAAACCTAAATTAATACCACCGTGGCTTGGGTCAAGCCAGCGACTGGTAACTACTTTGCCGCGTGTAAAGAAGTGAACGCCTTCAGTACCATGGGCATGAGAATCACCAAAGAGAGAGTTTTTCCAGCCCCCAAAGGAGTAGTACGCCATAGGCACTGGAATTGGAACATTTATTCCAACCATTCCAACTTCTACTTCATTTTGGAAACGGCGTGCAGCTCCGCCATCGTTTGTGAAAATTGCTGTTCCGTTTCCATATTGGTGGTCATTGACTAATCCCAACGCTTCTTCGTAAGTATTAACACGAAGCACGCTTAATACTGGGCCGAAAATCTCCTCTTTATAAATACTCATACTTGGTTTTACATGGTCAAAGAGAGTCGGACCAAGCCAGAAACCATTGCCATCGACTTTAACTTCGCGACCGTCAGCAACAAGGGTTGCGCCTTCGCTTACTCCGGCGTCAATATACGAGGCAACTTTATCTCTATGTACTTTCGTCACGAGTGGTCCCATATCCGAATTTTGCGTACCGTCACCAGTTTTAATTTTTAACATTCGCTCGTGAATTTTCGCAACGAGTAGATCGGCAATCGGCTCGAGGGCAACGATGGCCGAAATGGCCATACAACGCTCTCCAGCAGAACCAAAACCAGCGCTGATTGCAGCATCAGCGGCTAAATCTAAATCGGCATCAGGTAAAACCACCATATGATTCTTTGCGCCACCAAGTGCTTGAACGCGCTTGCCCGATTTTGTCGCAGTTTCATAAACATATTTGGCAATTGGCGTTGACCCAACAAAGGATATGGACTTGATTCCCGGATGTGCAAGGAGGGCATCTACGCATTCTTTATCGCCATGTACTACGTTGAATACTCCATCAGGCAAACCTGCTTCTTTCCAGAGTCGCGCCATAAACATTGCCGCGCTTGGATCTTTCTCAGAAGGTTTAACAATTACTGAATTGCCACAAGCAATTGCGACTGGGAAGAACCACATCGGCACCATCGCCGGAAAATTAAATGGAGAGATAATTGCAACCGGACCAAGGGATTGGCGAATAGAGTAAACATCTACCCCAGTAGAGACTTCTTCCGAAAAGCCACCTTTTAATAAGTGTGGGATTCCGCAAGCAAATTCCACAACTTCTAACCCGCGAGTTACTTCACCTACGGCATCACTTAGCACTTTGCCATGTTCATTGGTAATCAGGGCTGCGATTTTTTCTTTATTTGCATTTACTAACTCGCGGAAAGCAAAAAGCACTTGGGCGCGCTTTGTTAACGAACTGTGCCGCCATGAATTAAAAGCGTCCGTTGCAACGCTCACAACGCTATCAATCAGGGCTGCATCAGCGAACGCAACTCTGCCGGTAATTTCTCCGGTTGCAGGGTTGTAAATATCACCTTTACGCGCAGCTGTCACCGTTGATAACTGCCCATTAATCCAATGTGTGATCTCCTTCATGCGCTCACTTTACTTCAATAACCGCGCTTGCCTCTACTCTTTTATATGCAACCAATGATTAGATTGGTTCACTATTAAGGGGTGCGCGCCAAATGTCAGAAGTAAATCCAGAAAAAGGCAAGCAAGTTTTTGCAGATGACCGTTCTTTTGTTTTTCATTCATGGTCTGCTCAAGGGCAAATATCACCGATACCCGTTGCTGGAGCCGCGGGATCCTACTTCTGGGATTACGATGGAAAGAAGTACCTCGATTTTTCTTGCCAATTAGTATTTACAAATATTGGGCATCAACACCCAAAAGTCATTGCTGCAATTAAGGAACAAGCTGATATTTTGGCAACAATTGCGCCGCAACATGCAAATGAGGCACGGAACGAAGCTGCCAAGAGAATTGTTGGTCTAGCGGGTGAACGCTTCAAGAACGTTTTCTTCACAAATGGTGGCGCAGATGCAATCGAAAATGCAATTCGCATGGCGCGCCTCCATACAGGTAAATCGAAAATTCTTAGTACATACCGCTCATATCACGGCAATACTGGCTCCGCGATTAACGCCACCGGAGACCCACGTAGATTTCCAAATGAATTCGCCCATGGTCATGTTCATTTCTGGGGACCTTATCTGTATCGCTCATCTTTTTGGGCAAGTACTGAAGCCGAAGAGGGTGCGCGCGCTTTAGAACATTTAGAACAAACAATTATTTTTGAAGGCCCAAATACAATTGCGGCAATTTTAATTGAAAGCGTACCCGGCACCGCTGGAGTTCTTATTCCCCCTATCGGTTATCTCGACGGGATACGAGCGCTCTGCGATAAGTACCAGATCCTCTGGATTGGCGATGAAATAATGTCAGGCTTTGGACGTACCGGAAAATGGTTTGCTTATGAGCACTCCAATTCCATTCCAGACCTCATTGTTTTTGCAAAAGGTGTTACATCCGGATATATCGCACTCGGCGGAGTTATTATTTCTAAAGAAGTTAGTAAAACTTTCAACGATCAAGTTTTTCCCGGTGGTTTAACTTACTCAGGACACCCAATTGCTTGCGCAACGGCGGTGGCAACAATTGACGTTATGAAGAGTGAAAAAATGGTTGAAAATGCAGCTTTCATTGGAGAGAAAATTCTTGGTCCTGGATTACATGAGTTAGCTAAAAAACATCAATTAATCGGTGATATCCGCGGTCTGGGTGTTTTCTGGGGAGTCGATATTGTTACCGATCGGGCGACTCGAGAACCAATCGCTCCATATGGCGGAACAAGTCCTGCTATGAATGAATTGGTTGGAGCATGTAAAAAGCACGGCTTAATGCCATTTAATAATTTCAATCGCATTCACTTAAATCCACCACTTAACATAAGTGAGAGTGAAGCGCGCGAAGGTCTCGCCATGTTCGACAGAGCCCTCGGTGAAATGGCACGCCACTACAGAGGCTAAGTAGTAAACTTCCGCCCATGTCCGAACCGCTTATTTCCGCGCGTAAATTAACGAAGAAATTCGGCGACTTTACTGCCCTCGATGGCATTGATTTCGATGTCGCTAAAGGTGAAGCTTTTGGCTTTCTCGGACCAAACGGTGCGGGTAAATCAACGGCTATGCGCATTATCGGAGCAACTTCTCAACGCACATCTGGAGAAATTACGATTTTAGGTAAGGACCCAGATGTTGACGGTCCTCAGATCCGCGCGCATTTAGGGGTGGTCCCCCAGCAAGATAACCTCGATCAACAGTTAAGCGTCACCGAAAACCTCTACATATACGGGCGCTACTTTGGTCTTTCGCGAAAATTTGTTAAAGGCAAAATTGAAGAGCTACTCACCTTCGCCCAGCTGGAAGAGAAGCGAAATGCGAAGGTTGAATCTTTAAGTGGCGGTATGAAACGGAGGCTCATCATTGCGCGAGCCCTAGTTAGCGAACCAGAAATATTGATGCTCGATGAACCAACGACAGGTTTAGATCCACAAGCACGACATATCTTATGGGATCGATTATTCCGCTTAAAGGAGGTAGGTGTAACGCTAGTTATCACCACGCACTTTATGGATGAAGCCGAACAGCTATGTGATCGATTAATCGTGATGGATCACGGCAAAATCATGGCTGAAGGTAGCCCAGCCCAACTTATTAAAGATTTTTCAACTAGAGAAGTTCTTGAAGTTCGTTTTGGTTCTGAGCGAAATAGCGAAGTAGCAAATACGCTACGTGGACTCTGTGAACGAATGGAAGAGTTGCCTGACCGTATTTTGTTATATAGCGAAGATGGCGAATCGCTTTTGGAGAAGATTTACGCTATAAATTTGCATCCAAAAACTTCGCTGGTTAGACGCTCATCTCTGGAAGATGTCTTCTTACGTCTAACTGGAAGAACGCTGATTGAGTAATGTCTATAACTCAGGTTCGACAAGGCTCACTTCGGCTCGTTAACGCCGCGCGCGTTCAAGCCCGTGGCTCGCTATATGTGGCGGAAGCACAAATACATACCATACTCAAGTGGATTTGGCTCATCATTTTGGCGGCTATTGCTAATCCAGTTCTATATTTAATCTCAATCGGAATCGGGGTTGGCTCTTTCATCGATAAAAACGCTGGTCCTGCTGGCGTTGATGGCGTCAAATACTTAACTTTCTTAGCTCCAGCTCTCTTGGCAGCGGCAGCGATTCAAGGCGCGATGGATGAAACAGTCTTCCCAACAATTCAAGGATTTAAATGGTATAAAAATTTCTTCGCGATGAACTCAACCCCGCTAACTGGAAATCAAATTGCAACCGGAGTCTTTCTTGCCGCGCTCTTCCGGGTGTTTTTTACCGTTCTCATCTATTGGTTTATCATGCTCGCTTTCGGTGCCCTTGAATCTGAGCGAGCTTGGCTGGCAATTCCCACCGCGATTTTTGCTGGTGCCGCATTTGGGGCGCTATTGCAAGCGCTCGCCGCGCTGCTAGAAGATGAAAATATTTTCTTCACAGTTTTTAGCCGTTTTATCATGATGCCGCTCTTTTTATTCTCTGGAACTTTCTATCCCCTGGACGCTATGCCCATTTTCTTACAGTGGATTGGCTGGATCTCTCCGCTCTGGCATGCCACTGAATTGGGCCGTTACATGACCTACAACCATGCAATTTCAACACCGATGCTATGGATTCACTTTATTTTCTTAACTACCTTGCTGGTGATTGGCATCTACTTCTCGCGCCGCTTCTACACAAAACGGTTGGCTAAATAGTGATAACAAGTAGCGCAGTAGCAATTGCCGAAGCACGAATTGGAAGACTAGGCGAGCGCTATTACTCGGGCCGCGCGCGGGTGATTCTTGAACGTGGTTTCATTGCTTTTAAATCTTCAACATGGATGATTGTTATATCTGGATTCGTCGAACCCGTTTTATATCTCTTTGCTTTCGGTTACGGCATCGGCAATCTCATCGGCGACATCGAAGTCCAAGGCCAATTAATCAAATACTCGACCTTTATCGCCCCAGCTTTGCTTGCCACGAGCGCTATGAATGGCGCGATTTATGACTCAACTTTTAATATTTTTTTCAAACTCCGCCATGATCGTATTTATCACGGCATGCTCGCGACATCGCTTGGACCACTCGATGTCGCGCTGGGGGAAATTAGTTGGGCGTTGCTACGTGGGTTGATGTATGCCGTTGGTTTCATGGCGGTCGTTACCCCGCTGGGTTTAATACCAAGTCTTTGGGGGTTGCTGGCTATTCCTGCGGCAGTGCTTATCGCTTTTGGTTTCGCCGCCATTGGAATGGCGCTTACTTCATATATGACATCTTTCCAACAGTTAAATATCGTCACCATTATTTTATTGCCAATGTTTCTTTTCTCCGGCACTTTTTATCCGTTATCGGTATTTCCTCAATGGTTGCAATACGTAATCAATCTTTTCCCGCTTTCGCATGCGATTGAACTTGTCCGTGGTTTAACTCTTGGCCATATTAGTTGGACGCTTAGCGGGCATGTCTTGTACTTTCTGGTAATGATTGCAGTCGGACTCTTCTTCACAACAAAACGTCTTAACGCACTTTTCATGCGTTGAGCCTTCCCGGAGGCTAAGATTTACATATGGGTAGTAAAAGTGTTTCGTTAATTTATGACGCACTAGCGCAAGGTATTCTGGTTTCAGATGGCGCCATGGGTACGGTGTTGCAAGATCGAGGCTTAACTGATGGTGGCGCACCTGAGTTATGGAACGTTGATCATCCAGAAAAAGTTGAAGAAATTCTCGAAGCATATGCTGCTGCGGGTGCAAATTTAATTACAACAAATACTTTTGGTGGAACTTCAGGTCGCCTTGCTATGCACGGTTTAGAAAACCGACTTTATGAGTTAAATAAAGCAGGCGCCAAAATAGCCCGCCGAGTCGCCGATCGCCATAAAAACTGCTTTGTTATGGGCGATATTGGGCCATCCGGTGAATTGATGGAACCTATGGGCGTTATGACTCCAGCGAGCGCTAAAGCGTTATTTGCCGAACAAATTCGCGCGCTCGTTGATGGCGGAGTCGATGCAATTCTTATTGAAACGATGAGTGATTTATCAGAAGTAGAAGCTGCAGTTGTTGCCGCGCAAGAAGTTGCACCGAACTTGCCAATAATTGCAACGCTAAGTTTTGATACTAATTTACGGACCATGATGGGCGTAAAACCTGCAGCTGCCGTAAAACATTTATCCGCACTCGGAGTTCGTATTATCGGTGCAAATTGCGGACGCGGCTTGGAAGAAATGAAACAAATTGCAGCCCAAATGGTGGAGGCGCGCCCAGAAGGAATTTTTATTATTACGCAATCAAATTCCGGCTTACCAAAGTTAGTGGGCGATACTTTTATTTTTGAGGGAACCCCTAGTGAAATGGCTAAATATGCGGAAGAAATGAAAAATATGGGGGTAAATATAATTGGTTCGTGTTGCGGCTCAACGCCTGCACATACTTTGGCAATTTCGGGGGTTGCGCTTTCTTAGCGCCTACGAGAGAATTACACCACTAGTCAAAGTGGCTAGACAGATCGGGAGAGTACTTCTCAAACGAGTTTGTAAATCACAAACCTTTGTCGTACAGCTTTACAATGATTACCCTAACAAACCATAAAGAAACATTTAGATTTGTTCCTGCAACATCCCAACCGCTATCGCCTGAAAGAATTGCTTCGTTATTAAAAGCAGAGTGGGCGCGCTTTACTGAAACAACAAAAGCGAGCGAAATAGAAAGTAAGAGGTCACGGAAAGTCTTACCGCTTGGCGTGACTTCGAGTTTTCAATACTGGGACCCTTATCCAATTTCCATTGCATCAGCTAAAGGCGCGTGGGTGACCGATGTCGACGGTCACGAACTCTTGGACCTCTCAATGGGTTTCGGCGCGATGTTGGCAGGCCACCTCAACCCAATCCTCCTCGAAGAGATTGCGACCTCACTGGAAACTGGAACGCTCTTCGTGACTCCATCGCCCATCTCAACCGATGCTGCACAGCTCATTTGTCGTCGGTTTGGAATCGACCAAGTCCGATTCACCAACTCAGGCACAGAAGCCACCATGTATGCCGTTCACGTTGCTCGAGCTGCAACCAATAAGAACGCCATCGTCAAAGTTGAAGGTGGCTACCACGGTAGCTATGACCCACTGCTTGTCTCTGTCAAACCTTCGCTAGCGAAAGCCGGCGATCCAGATTCACCAAACGTTGTCGCGCCAGAATTTGTACTCCCTGGTGAAGTTTATATTGTTCCTTTTAATAACGCTGCTGCGTTAGAGCGAACCTTCCAAGCTCACGCAAAGTCGATAGCATGTTTTATTGTTGAACCCGTTTTAGAGAACATTGGAATCGTTCTTCCAGATGCTGGATATCTCGAGCGAGTTCGCGAGCTCTGTGATGAGTACAACGTCATCCTAATTTTTGATGAAGTTAAAACTGGCTTAACTGCTGGCCATCAAGGCGCAGCGCAAAGACTCGGCGTTACTCCCGATTTAATAGCGCTTGCTAAATCAATTGGTGGTGGATTGCCGGTCGCTGCTTTTGGCGGAAAAGCTAAATATATGGAGTATGTAACTAATGGAAAAATGCCGCACTTTGGAACTTTTAACGGTAACCCGTTATCCATGGCTGGGGTTCGCGCAATTGACAGAATTTGTACTGAAGAAACCCTTGCCGGCGCGGAGGCATTTAACAAACAAGCCCTCGATCGCATTAGTAAAATTATTGAAGAATATAACTTGCCTGCGCATACCGTTGGTTTCGGTATAAAAGGTTGTGTTACTTGGTCAACTACGCCAGTTAGAAATTATCGCGATTACAAAGGAACGGATTTCCAAATCGCCGAACTTTCTTGGTTATGGTCGCTCAATCGCGGAATCATCACCCCTCCGGGGCTAGATGAACAATGGTTAATTAGCTTGGCCCACGGCCAACGCGAAATTGATATTTTGGTAGAAGGTTTCGAATCTCTTGCTAAAGCCCTGCGCGCTTAACTTCTAACACTTACTTCAATCGCTACAACGATTGCTTCAACCATCTCTTGCAAAGACATGGTTGGTTGGCTTGGAAAGTCAACCAATTGTTCTGGTAATAGTGGCACATGAATGAAGCCACTTTTTATATTCGATTCCGCCAACTGGTGCTGCAAAGAATAGAAGAGGTGATTACAAACAAATGCGCCCGCAGATTCTGAAACTTCTGCCGGAATTCCTTTGCTTTTAATCGCGTCGACAATTTCATAGATAGGCAAAGTACTTAAATAAGTTGCTGGTCCATTTGCAAAGATTGGCAAACCGGTTCGCTGCTCCCCAGCATTATCGGCGATGCTGGCATCGTCTAAATTAACGGCCACGCTTTCCAGTGAAATGGCGCTTCTTCCTTCGGCTTGTCCGATAGAAATCACAACATCAGGTGAGATTTCAACTAGGTGAGCCTGGAGTTCGCTAACGGATTGGTGATAAATAGTAGGTAGGAGTGCAGTAAATAACTCAACTCCATCAATCGAACGGTTTGAGATCGCTTTAATGATTTCTTGAGAAGGGTTGAATTTGGCGCAATTAAAGGGGTCAAAGCCAGTGAGTAAAACCTTTATCCTCATAATTCAAAAAATTCTACCTAGTAAAGTAGGAATTCGCTAAAAACTAAATCCTAAGTGCGCTCGAAGGGATTCGAACCCCCAACCTTCTGATCCGTAGTTTCATGAGACGCTTATCTGAGCGTGTCTCTACTGTTCTAGTTCTTCGCTCTTTTGTGTAATTTAAGTGTGAAAGTGTTCTACATATGTCCTGTTATGTCTCGCACTATCTGTGTCATTGAAAGCAAAATGAAAGCAGATTTTTTTGGAGAAACGTTTCGACCTCTGACTCTCAGTGAACTAAATGTCTCCGAAAATAGAACGCCTTAGAAACTCCGCCAATGCGAAATCATCGAAAGCGTTTCCATAAGTGTCTAATCGTCTTAAATCCGACGGAATAGGGTTAGTACCAGACTATTCGTTGTATATCGGGGAGATAAAGGAAGGAAAGGCAGAAGGGGTAGGCACGCGCGGAAACAGGGTCTTACGCTCTACTTTTCGTGCGGAATGAGCGTATCTAATAGGACTATCAGACGCAAGATCCTGAATCCCACATTAATTTCCCTATTGCGGTTGCTACCTTTATGTCATCGACGATATTCGGAGCGAAGAAGAGTATCTGGTAGTTACTTCGTAAAATTAAAGGTTTTCTCTATTGTGAGTGGGATGTTTGAAGATCCAGTAACGGTATAAGCAACTTTACATAAACCTTTTTTAAGTGAAGTTATGATTAGACCTGATACCGAACACATCTTCGGAGTTAAACTCACCGCAATTTCTGTAGTTATGGTCTTTTCAGGCAGTCTCACTATCTTGCGAGGCGTTTCCTCAACTTTGTTAGCAACTGTACTCAATAAATCCGTAAGAGCCTTTATCTCAGACGTCTTTTTAGGAGCGATAACTTCCTTAACCTCTGCAATTACTGCCTTAGTACTTCCTGTTACTGCCACTGTCGTAGCGGTGGCGGTGCTCTCTGTCCCAGAAGATTGCGTAGTTTTCGTAATGACTGCGCCAGATTCCTTAACGGTTTTTTCCGATGTCGTAATAATCTCACTCGTTGTTGCCCCAGTTCCGATTCTTAGAATAACAGTCGTTGAGATAAGTGTCGTATTGGATGTGCCTTTCTCAGTAATCAAACTCGTTTTTAATATCGAAGTTGTTGTTGTCGACGTATCTGTTTTAGTAATAGTGGTTGTTATCGCAGAAGTTGAAGCTGCGGTCGTTGCGCTAGATGTCTCGACCCCGGAGACTGCAATTGTTGTTATAGGAGTGGGTGAAACACTACAACCAGGTGGATAGTAAACATTTCCCCAATTGCTGTTGATTATCTTTCCGCCAACTTGCACAATTCCCCAAGCGCCATTATTACTCCATTGATTTCCTCCTAGAGGAAAAATATTATTTTTTGCAGAACCAAAATAGACTTCGGTAATATCTCCATCAGCATTTGTTTTTATAGTTTGATAATCACCCTTCATTGGTCCTCCATCAGGGTTTGTTCCATTATTTCCAGACCGTGCACATGCTGGAGGTTTCGTTTGTGCGGCAGAAGTGGAAGTGCCAGCAGTG
>JBCKHR010000026.1:0-11369 GCA_038905755.1 Candidatus Planktophila sp. | reverse complement strand
AACCCCAAACCAGTTTCGTTGAAGTCTGTTTCAAATGGTTGCGGTGGCGGTCCGGCTAGCACCAACCCGAAATTTTTAGACACCAACACTTTCGTCACGCTTTTAGGGAGCAAATATAGAGTTAACTTCCGTCAAGCCTGTAATGTCCATGACGCTGGTTACTCAGGTGTGCTCGTCCGCGATCCATTGCAAGGCAATAAGGAAATCGATTTCAGCACCTGGTCCCGGATAGAGTTGGACAACCTCTTTTTGACCAATTTGAAACGGATGTGTAATGAACAACTCCCGGAGCAAAGCCCCTTGCTACTAAATAAATGCTATAAGCGTGCATATACGTACTATGCCGGCGTACGTATCGTCGGCTGGAAATTCTTCGACAAAAATCCCATCATCCCCGGCACTGATACCCGCAAGCCACGAAGCACACTCTGAAACGTCGCCTACAAAGCCGCCGCTGCCTACAAAGGCAACGCCAAAGCCAAAAAAACTAATTCATAACCGGACTTGTAAAGCCACAGCCGAAATGTTGATTGACGGCGGCAGCATCGTCATCAGCTCCGGTTGTTAATCCCCCTAGTTAGAAAATCTTTTTAGCACCGCCTACACCACACTCTTCGTTCTCCTCAGAAAACAATTAGAAAAATTAACCCGAGATCTTTTTTCTGGTAGTCGCAGTGGCGCGTGCGTTCTCAACTGTGCAGATTTAAGGAGCCGCCGCCGCCGCACATAGACCGGCACCAGCAGTCTATTTTGGGCTGACATAATCCCTACTCAATCACATGGGATGCTTCTTTAACTCTCCGTAATTTGTTTAAGAACTCCCGCTAGGCTCTGCTTCATGGATTCAGTGAAGTTAATTGCGCAGCTAGCCACCACTGCGCGCAAAGCTGCTCGCACTTTGAATTTAGCCACTGCGCAAGAGCGCTCAGATGCGCTGCGTGTCATCGCTGATGAATTAGAAAAAGAGAGCGCGCAAATTCTCGCCGCTAATGCAGAAGATATGGAACGCGCACGAGCGGCTGGACTTAATTCAGCGTTACTAGATCGTTTGTTGTTGACGCCAGAGCGTATCCAAGGGATTGCTGATGGTGCGCGTAACGTCGCAGCTCTTCCTACTCCACTTGGTATTACTTTGCGAGAGTCCACTTTGCCAAATGGTTTGCATTTAAGACAAGTCAGCGTTCCTTTTGGCGTGATTGGAATGGTGTACGAAGCGCGACCAAATGTTACTGTGGATGCGGCAGTGATTTTGTTAGCATCAGGAAACGCTGCCCTCCTTCGTGGTTCATCGAGTGCGGCATCTAGCAATGCGGTTTTAGTAAAAGTTATGCACGAGGCTCTTTCGAAAACGAAAATTTCACCTGATGTAATCCAACTCGTTCCATCTGATAATCGAGAGACTGTTAAAGCGCTACTTACCGCTCGAGGTTTAGTTGATTTAGTAATTCCACGGGGGAGCGCATCATTAATTCGTATGGTGGTCGATGAATCTACCGTTCCTACCATCGAGACTGGCGCGGGCGTTTGCCATGTCTATGTCGATGAGTTTGCCGATTTAGAAAAGGCGCTTCCAATACTTATTAATTCTAAAACTCACCGTCCCAGTGTCTGCAACGCTGCCGAAACTCTGCTAGTTCACGCTGCGATCGCGCCAACTTTCTTGCCAGTGGCGCTGAGCGCTTTAAATGAAGCAGGGGTTGTTTTGCATTGTGATCGGCGGGCGCAAGCTATCGCGGTGCAATTAGGAATCGTATCAACGCTGGCAACGGCTGAAAATTGGTGTACTGAGTATGGAGTGTTAGAGATGAATGTTGGGGTTGTTGAATCAGTAGATGAGGCAAGTGAACATATTGCGCGCTTTGGAACCCAACATACAGAATCTATTGTTACCGAATCTAGCGAGCGGGCTGAACGCTTTATCGCGCTAAGCGATTGCGCAGCAGTGATAGTCAATGCTTCAACTCGATTCACCGATGGCGAAGAAATGGGTTTTGGCGCTGAAATTGGGATCTCTAATCAAAAGCTACATGCCCGCGGTCCGATGGGGCTAGCAGCGATGACAACAACGACATGGATTGTTACTGGTACTGGCCAGATTCGCAGTTAAACCTTAAATAAATTAGACTCAAGCGCATGAGCAGCCTCTCCCGCGATGATGTCGCACGTCTTGCGCAATTAGCTCGCATTGAGATGAGCGAGGAAGAATTGGTCGCTCTCTCCAGCGAATTCACGGTAATTCTCGAAGCGGTGGCGCGTGTGCAAGAAGTTGCTAGCGCTGATGTTGTACCAACTTCGCACCCGCTACCGCTACGCAATGTCTTCCGTCCCGATGTCGTCACTCCCAGCCTTACGCCAGAAGAAGCGCTCTCGGGTGCACCTGCCAGTGAAGATCAACGTTTCCGTGTGCCACAAATTTTGGGCGAAGAAGCATGATCCGCAAATCCGCATACGAAATGGCAGTAGCCCTGGCAGCAGGTGAAATAACTTCGGTCGCGCTAACGCAGGCACATTTTGACCGTATCGCTGATACGGATAAAGAGGTACATGCTTTCTTATACCTTGACCATGAAGGTGCGTTGGCGCAAGCAGCTGGGGTAGATGCAAAGCGTGCCAAGGGCGAAAAACTCTTCCCACTTGCGGGAGTCCCGCTTGCGCTAAAAGATGTCATGACACAGAAAGGAATCCCAACAACATGTGGTTCGAAAATCCTGGAAGGTTGGCGTCCACCGTATGACTCAACCGTAGTCACAAATTTAAAGAAGAACGATGTAATTATTTTAGGTAAGACCAATATGGATGAATTCGCAATGGGTTCATCGACTGAAAACTCAGCCTATGGCCCAACGCATAATCCTTGGGATTTATCACGCATTCCTGGCGGTTCAGGAGGTGGTTCTTCGGCATCGGTGGCAGCTTTTCAAGCACCGCTGGCAATTGGAACGGATACTGGTGGATCTATTCGCCAACCTGCTGCAGTGACCGGAACCGTTGGAGTAAAACCTACCTACGGTGGAGTTTCACGCTATGGCCTCGTTGCTTTCTCATCATCGTTAGATCAAGCAGGACCATGTGCGCGTACGGTTTTAGATGCCGCCCTTCTTCATGAGGCAATCGCCGGACATGACCCAAGGGATGCCACAAGTATTAACGCACCTGTTCCTGCAGTAGTAAACGCGGCAAAGAGTGGTGATGTAAAAGGCATGAAAATTGGCGTTGTAAAAGAGTTAAATGGCGATGGTTACCAAGCTGGTGTTCGTGAGCGTTTTGAAGAATCGCTCGAACTTTTAGCAAAAGCTGGCGCAGAAATAGTTGAAGTTTCTTGTCCCAACTTTGAGTACGCACTTGCTGCCTATTACTTAATTGCTCCAAGTGAATGCTCATCTAACTTGGCGCGATTTGATGCGATGCGTTATGGAATTCGTGTCGGCGATAACGATCAAGCATCGGCTGAATCGGTTATGAATTTAACGCGCGAAGTTGGTTTTGGTCGCGAAGTTAAACGTCGTATTATTCTCGGGACATACGCGCTCTCATCAGGTTATTACGATGCTTATTACGGCAGCGCACAGAAAGTTCGAACTCTCATCACGCAAGATTTCACTAAAGCATTTACGCGCGCCGATGTTTTAGTTTCACCAACTTGCCCAACGACGGCATTTAAGATTGGCGAGAAAGCAAACGATCCACTAGCGATGTATTTAAATGACATTGCAACAATTCCAGTCAATATGGCAGGTATTGGCGGAATGAGTGTGCCCGCAGGCCTTGCTAAAGAAGATGGCCTGCCAACTGGTTTCCAAATTATGGCTCCTGCAATGCAAGATCAACGGATGTATTCAGTAGGCGCTGCCCTTGAAGCCGCGCTCCTTTTGCAATGGGGAGCACCGTTACTCTCGATGGCTCCAGCGTTAGGGGGTTCAAAATGAGCCTTACCTATGAAGATGTAATTGCTAAGTATGAGCCAGTCTTGGGGCTGGAAGTTCACGTTGAACTTAATACCAATTCAAAAATGTTCTGCGGTTGCAGTACGGTTTTTGGCGGCGCACCTAATACGCAAACTTGTCCAGTCTGTTTAGGGATGCCCGGAGCTTTGCCGGTAGTAAATGAGCGGGCAATTGAATCAACGATTCTGATTGGTTTAGCTCTTAATTGTTCGATTGCACCATTTAGCCGTTTTGCTCGCAAGAATTACTTTTATCCAGATATGCCAAAGAATTTCCAAATCTCACAGTATGACGAACCAATCTGCGTTAATGGTTATGTCGATGTTGAGATTGAAACGGAAGAAGGCCCAAAGCAATTCCGTATTGAAATCGAACGCGTGCATATGGAAGAAGACACTGGAAAATCTCTTCACGTTGGGGGAGCGACCGGTCGCATTCACGGGGCTGATTACTCACTCCTTGACTACAACCGCGCGGGCATTCCATTAATTGAAATTGTTACCAAAATTGTTCCGGGTACTGGCCGATATGCCCCTGAAGTTGCCAAAGCTTACGTAGCCGAAGTGCGTGATATTTTGAGAAGCTTGAAAGTCAGCGATGTAAAAATGGAACAAGGCTCGCTTCGCTGCGATGCGAACATTTCTCTTCGCTTAATCGGTGCGCAAACACTTGGAACACGGAGCGAAACCAAGAACGTTAACTCGCTCCGTTCAGTTGAACGCGCCATACGCGGTGAAATGATCCGCCAGGCGGAACTTCTAAATAAGGGCGAACGCGTTGTACAAGAGACTCGCCACTTCCAAGAAGATACTGGCTTAACTCGCTCAGGTCGCTCGAAAGAGCAAGCCGAGGATTATCGCTACTTCCCAGAGCCAGATTTAGTTCCAATTGCCCCTGATGCGGCATGGATTGAAAAGCTGCGTGCCGGCCTTCCGGAGCGACCATCACTTCATCGCAAACGCTTGCAAGAGGCGTGGTCTGTGCCAGCTAAAGAGATGGCCGCGATGATCAACGCTGATGTTTTGGAGCTCGTTGAAGCCACGGTCAACCTTGGCGCGGATCCAACAAAAGCTCGCGGTTGGTGGTTAGGTGAAATTTCGCGTATTGCAAATGAAAGAGAAGTTCCAATTCGCGAACTTCCAATCACGCCCAGTGATGTTGCAGAAATTGTTGCACTCATTAACGCTGGAGAGCTAACCGACAAACTTGCGCGCCAAGTTGTCGATGGAGTGCTAACCGGTGAAGGTTCACCTAAAGTGGTTATCGCGCTTCGTGGAATTAAAGTTGTCGGAGATGACTCATCTTTGATGGCAGCGATTGAAAAAGCGTGTGCTGCTCAACCTGAAACAGCGCAGAAAGTCCGTAGCGGCCACTTACCTGCAGCAGGTGCGCTTATTGGCGCAGTGATGAAAGAGACTGCCGGAGCGGCCGATGCTGCAAAAGTCCGCGCGCTTTTACTTGCGCACTTAGGTCAAGGGTAGGCTCGCCACTATGTCAAAGATGAAACCACGATCGGGACTTGTTACTGACGGAATGGAGCGAGCACCTGCACGTGCAATGTTGCGCGCAGTTGGAATGGGTGATGAAGATTGGGGAAAACCTCAAATTGGTATTGCGTCATCATGGAATGAGTTCACTCCGTGCAATCTTTCGCTCGATCGATTGGCTAAAGCCTCACGCCAAGGCGTTATTGATGCCGGTGGATTCCCGATGCAATTCGGCACTATCTCCATCTCTGATGGAATCTCTATGGGCCATGAAGGTATGCACTTCTCACTCGTCTCACGCGAAGTTATTGCAGACTCAGTTGAAACTGTGATGCAGGCCGAGCGCTTTGATGGAATGGTGACACTTGCAGGATGTGATAAATCACTCCCTGGAATGATGATGGCGGCAGCACGTATCGATGTGGCAAGTGTTTTTGTTTATGCAGGTTCGACACTTCCTGGCCAAGTAGATGGAAGAGATGTCACGATCATTGACGCCTTCGAAGCGGTGGCTGCATGCGCGCGCGGGCTAATTACGCGCGATCGCCTTGACCAAATCGAACGGGCAGCTTGTCCGGGCGAAGGCGCATGTGGCGGTATGTTCACCGCAAATACAATGGCTGCTGTCGGTGAAGCAATTGGATTATCACTGCCTGGCTCTGCTGCCCCTCCTGCGGTAGACCGCCGTCGTGATGGTTACGCAGTTCAATCAGGAGCCGCTGTTGTAAATCTTATTAAGCAAGGGATTACCACGCGCGATATTTTGACAAAAAAAGCTTTTGAAAATGCCATCACTATTGTGATGGCCCTCGGTGGTTCGACAAATGCTGTTCTGCATCTACTCGCAATCGCCTATGAGGCCGAAGTTGAACTTACTCTGGATGATTTCCATCGTATTGGCTCAAAGGTTCCATTGCTCGGCGATCTCAAACCATTTGGTCGCTATGTTATGAGCGATCTGGATAAGGTCGGTGGGATCCCTGTTGTTCTTAAGGCTCTTCTTGATGCAGGTTATTTACATGGTGATGTTTTAACTGTTACTGGAAAGACAATGGCCGAAAATCTTGCAGAGATTAATCCACCTGATGTTGATCGTGACGTTGTGCACTCTGTAAAAGCCCCACTCTCAACCGATATCGGAATTACTATTCTTTATGGTTCACTCTCACCTGATGGCGCAGTATGCAAAACAGCAGGCATCGGTATCGAAATATTTGAAGGTCCAGCGCGCGTTTTCGAACGCGAACAGAGCGCAATGGATGCGCTCGAGAATGGAACGATTCAAGCTGGCGATGTGCTTGTCATCCGTTATGAAGGACCAAAGGGCGGTCCAGGAATGCGCGAGATGCTGGCGGTTACCAGTGCCATTAAAGGCGTGGGACTTGGTAAATCAGTTCTCTTACTTACCGATGGTCGATTTTCTGGCGGATCAACGGGGCTCTGTGTCGGTCACGTTACACCAGAGGCATTTGATGGCGGACCGATTGCATTTATTAAAGATGGCGATCGCGTACGCATCGATACTGTGAATCGCACTCTTGATCTTCTCGTTGATGATGCAGAGATCCAGGCTCGTAAAGTTGGATGGAAGCCCATCCCTCATAAATACACTCGCGGCGTTCTTGCTAAATATTTAAAACTTGTGGGTTCGGCATCCAAAGGCGCGGTCTGCCACTAGTAGGGCTTTGTTTCAGATTGTGAGATTTACATCTCAGGGGTTGACGCATTCAGAGAGTCGTTGGAGAATGTCCACATGAGTTTTTCAGTGGTGATTTACTAGCGCGCGATCTGCAACATGGATCATGCGCCCTCAGCCATAACTGAGGGTTTTTTACTTTTGATTTGAAGCAGCTAAGAAAAGGAGTTGAGAAATGAGCAAGAAGATCACGGGAGCGCAATCTCTGGTGGCCGCCCTTGAAGCTGCCGGGGTAGATGTGATGTTTGGAATTCCTGGCGGCGCAATTCTTCCTGCGTATGACCCAATATTTCATAGCAGCATTCGCCATATTTTGGTTCGCCACGAACAAGGGGCTGGACATGCTGCAACTGGTTATGCCCAAGTCACCGGCCGCGTAGGTGTTTGTATTGCAACATCTGGTCCGGGTGCTACTAATTTAGTTACTCCTCTGGCAGATGCGGCGATGGATTCAGTTCCAGTTGTTGCAATCACGGGCCAAGTTCCAAGTGCTGCAATCGGTACGGATGCGTTTCAAGAAGCAGATATTCGCGGCATTACGATGCCATTTACAAAACATAGTTATTTAATAACCAATCCAGACGATATTTCACGCGCAATTGCGGAAGCTTTTTATATTGCAGGTTCTGGCCGACCCGGTCCAGTCTTAGTAGATATTGCAAAAGATGCGCTGCAAAAAGAGACCGAATTCAATTGGCCAACTTCGATTGATCTACCGGGTTATAAACCAAAATTGGATGCGACTGCTTCCAGTATCCGCGATGCAGCAGCGCTGATTGCGCAATCACGCAAACCTGTCTTCTATGTTGGTGGCGGTGTTATCAAATCAAACGCCGCAAAAGAGTTAATGGAGATTGCCCAACTTGTTGGCGCACCTGTTGTCACAACTCTGATGGCGCTAGGTGTTTTCCCTGGAAGCCATCACCAACATTTGGGCATGCCGGGCATGCACGGAACTGTTGCCGCCGTCACTGCACTTCAAAAATCTGACTTGCTCATAGTCCTAGGTGCACGTTTTGACGATCGTGTTACTGGAAAACTATCTAGTTTTGCCGTTAACGCCAAAGTTATTCACGCCGATATTGATCCTGCTGAAATCGGCAAGAACCGATTCGCCGATGTAGCTTTACTCGGCGATGTAAAAGCGAACATAAAAGCTTTAATTCCAGCGTTGAGAACCGAGTTTGCTAAGAATAAGCCAGATTTAACAACGTGGTGGCGCCAAATGGATTCGCTACGGAAGACTTATCCATTGGGTTATGACAGACCAAGTGATGGGTCGCTCGCGCCCCAATTTGTGATTGAGCGGATTGGAAAGATTTCGGGTTCAGATTCAATATTTGTGGCAGGAGTTGGCCAACATCAAATGTGGGCAGCACAATTTATTTCCTACGAGAAGCCACGTACCTGGCTCAACTCCGGCGGAGCTGGAACAATGGGGTACGCGGTACCTGCAGCAATGGGCGCAAAAGTTGGCGCACCTGATACAACCGTCTGGGCAATTGATGGCGATGGTTGTTTTCAGATGACTAACCAAGAGTTAGTAACGTGCGCACTTAACAATATTCCGATTAAGGTTGCAATTATTAATAATGAATCACTGGGAATGGTTCGCCAATGGCAGACCATGTTTTATGGATCTCGCTATTCAAATACCGACCTTGAATCAAAGAGAATTCCAAACTTCCCGGCCCTTGCCGAAGCGATGGGTTGTGTTGGACTAAGTTGCGAGCGCCCAGAAGATGTAGATGCCACAATCGAAGCAGCGATGGCAATCAATAACCAACCTGTTGTAGTTGACTTCCGAGTGAATCAGGATTCGATGGTCTGGCCAATGGTTGCAGCAGGTGCTTCCAATGATGAGATCATGATTGCGCGCGACACCGCCCCAGACTGGGATTTAGAGGAGTTGTAATGAGTACACATACCCTCGATGTTTTAGTTGACAACTCACCCGGCGTTCTTGCCCGCGTTGCGGGACTTTTTGCACGTCGCGGATACAACATTGATTCACTAGTGGTTGGGGCGACAGAAAATCCGAAAATTTCTAAAATGACCATCATTGTGAGCGTGGATGGTCACGCCCTCGAACAAGTAATCGCTCAATTGGATAAGTTAATAAATGTAATTCATATTGAAGAAATCCTAGAGAGCGGCGTAAAATCTGTGCCAAAGGATACTCAACCGGACTACCAGAACTAACGCGCACCAACTAGCTAGAGGGAGAAATACCGTGGCAACGATGTATCACGAAGAGGACGCCGATCTATCCACCATCGCTGGTCGCAAAGTAGCGATCATCGGTTACGGTTCGCAAGGACATGCGCACGCGCTGAATTTGCGCGATAGCGGCGTCGATGTGCGAATTGGTTTAAAGGAAGGTTCTCCTTCTCGTGCGAAAGCGGAAACCGAAGGTCTTCGTGTTCTGAGCGTTGGCGAAGCCGTGCGCGAAGCAACGGTAATTATGGTTTTAGCGCCTGACCATGTGCAACGCCATATTTATAGCGACTCAATCTTGCCTAACTTGAAAGATGGCGATGCGTTGTTCTTCGCACATGGTTTCAATATTCGCTTCGGCTACATCAAGCCAAGCATTGGCGTTGATGTTTGTATGGTTGCGCCAAAAGGTCCGGGCCACATAGTTCGCCGCGAATACGCTGCAGGCCGTGGAGTTCCAGTAATTGTTGCAGTCGAACAAGATGCAACAGGATCTGCTTGGCCGTTGACACTCTCGTACGCCAAAGCAATCGGCGGTCTGCGTGCAGGTGGAATTTTGACGACCTTTACAGAAGAGACTGAAACAGATTTATTCGGTGAGCAATCAGTTCTCTGCGGTGGCGCTTCGCAATTAGTTATGTACGGTTTTGAAACTTTGGTTGAAGCTGGCTACCAACCAGAAGTTGCCTACTTCGAGTGCTTACACGAACTTAAATTGATTGTTGATTTAATGTACGAAGGCGGAATCTCAAAGCAACGTTGGTCGGTATCTGACACCGCAGAATTTGGTGATTATATTTCAGGTCCACGCGTTATCGATCCACGCGTTAAAGAGAATATGAAGGCCGTTCTCGCCGATATCCAAAGCGGAGCATTCGCCAAACGCTTTATCGATGATCAAGAAGCTGGCGCCCCTGAATTTAAAGCACTTCGCGCTAAAGGTGAGGTACATCAAATCGAAAGCGTAGGTCGTGAGTTACGTAAGATGTTTAGCTGGATGAAGCCGTCCAATGATGAAGGGTTTAAAGAAGGAAGCGCGGCGCGTGGATAAACCTGTCGTTCTGATTGCCGACGAGTTAAGCCCTGCCACCCTTAGCGCGTTGGGACCAGACTTCGAAGTTCGCCATTGTGATGGCGCAGACCGCTCACAACTTTTGACCGAATTGGCCAAAGGTGTTGATGCGGTATTAATTCGTTCTGCAACCAAAATGGATGCCGAAGCGATAAGCGTTGCAAATGGATTAAAAATTATTGCTCGCGCAGGTGTAGGGCTAGATAACGTTGACATTCTTGCAGCAACATCGGCCGGTGTCATGGTTGTTAATGCTCCAACATCAAACATTGTTAGCGCAGCTGAACTTGCAATCTCACTTCTTCTCGCGTCTGCGCGTCATATTTCACCAGCACATGCCGCGCTTCGCAACGGCAAATGGACGCGGTCAAAATACATCGGTACCGAACTCTTTGAGAAAACTCTCGGCATCGTAGGTTTTGGTCGCATCGGTCAACTCGTTGCCCAACGGATGCAAGCTTTCGGAATGAGCGTTATTGCCTTTGATCCCTACTTACTTCCAGCAAGGGCGGCACAGTTAAATGTAAGACTCGTTAGCCTCGATGAGTTATTAGCGGTCAGTGATTTTATTACAATTCATTTGCCTAAAACAAAGGAGACTGCAAATCTCATTGGGGTCGATGCGCTAAAGAAAGTCAAACCATCGGTAAGAATCGTAAACGCTGCTCGCGGTGGGGTTCTCGATGAAGTTGCTTTATATAACGCACTTGTCGAAGGTCGCGTTGCAGGAGCCGGTCTCGATGTTTTCGCAATTGAACCTTGCACCGATTCACCACTTTTTACGCTCGACCAAGTTATAGTAACTCCGCATTTAGGGGCATCGACTGATGAAGCCCAAGAACGTGCTGGGATTGCAGTAGCGGTTTCAGTGCGAAAAGCGCTAGCGGGCGAGCTCGTTCCCGATGCTGTAAACGTTAAAGGCGGGGTTATTCATGAAGATATTCGCCCATCGC
>JBCKHR010000025.1:0-13123 GCA_038905755.1 Candidatus Planktophila sp. | reverse complement strand
GTATTTACATTTAGCGGAGGATCAGTTACCAATGCTGCCCAGCCTAGAGTTAAACCATCTTTCGCTAAGATCTGTGGCAAAACCGCAGCGATTGCAGGAACTAAGCGCGTAGCCCTTGTCGTGGATTTTGGTCGAAGAGTTCTCACGCCAAAAGGCGAAAAAGTTCAAAAAACCATTACTACCTGTGTCAGCGTTGCTAAGGAAGCAATAGGTTTTGATGTACTCGCAGCGGTTGTAAAAGTTCGGACCAGTGCAGGAGGATTTGTTTGCGGATTCAACGGTTATCCAGCAAAAGAGTGTGGTACTGAAATTTCTACTCCAAAAAGCTTGATACCAAAGAAGTAACCACTTACATGAAGTTGAAACCACACCCACTCACTTGGTGGATTTGGTCTACCGCTTTAGCGATAGGAATTGCGCGTGCCAATAACGTTTGGCACTCCATTCTTATAGTCGGTGTGGTTTCACTTGTTGTTTTACAGAATAAAGAAGACGCGCCATGGAGTAAGAGTTTTCTCTGGAGTGCGAAAATAGCTCTTGCCGTTATTATGATTCGGCTCTTTATCGGAATTGTTATCGGAATTCCAATTCCAGGAACTAAATTATTTACTCTGCCTCACCTGCCGCTACCGAGTTGGATGCCGGGTATCCGTATCGGTGGACCTGTCATGTTGGAGAGAATTACATCAACTTTGCATGAAGCAGTTACTTTGGCCGGAATAATTCTTATTCTTGGAGCTGCTGCATCGCTGACTAGCCCCCATCGATTATTGAGAGTCCTTCCAATCTATATTTACGAAGTAGGCGTTGCTGTGGTTATAGCAACAACGCTTGTTCCGCAACTTGTTGCAAGTGTTTACCGGATAAGGCAAGCCCAGAAATTACGCGGTCAAAAAGAAAGAGGTCTCGTCGCTTGGAAGCGCGTTGCTATTCCAGTATTGGAAGAATCGTTAGCGCGGGCTTTAGATTTAGCGGCAGCAATGGACTCGAGAGGTTACGGATACAGTCGAAAACGTTCGCGTTATCGCCCTATCGCCTGGCGTGCAACGGATTCAATTGTTGCCCTCGCATCGATTGCTTCATTTATCTCTCCATATCTTCTTCTCTTTTGCGCAGTGATACCGCTTGGTTTGAGAAGTAGAGAGTTGGTTAACGCATGATTCTCTTTTCAAAGGTATCTCTGATCTATCCCAACTCGACCCGCACCGTAATAGAAGATCTCAGTATGAGCATTGCTGAAGGTGAGTTCGTATTAGTTATTGGACCAACAGGCTCTGGCAAATCCTCGCTGCTCCGACTTATTAATGGATTAGTCCCGCACCACACCGGCGGAATTGTTGCCGGCGACATTTGTGTTGATGGGATATCTACCCAGTCAGTAAAACCTGGTGGTTTAGCACATCTAATTGGCATCGTTGGACAGAACCCACTCAACGGTTTTGTCGCCGATACTGTTGAAGAGGAATTGGTCTTTGGCATGGAAGCACTCAACTTACCGACAGAGACAATGCGCAAACGGGTAGAAGAAATTCTCGACCTCTTAAGTTTAGCTCCGCTCCGTAACCGTTCAATCGCCACGCTTAGTGGCGGAGAACAACAACGCGTCGCAATTGGCAGCGCACTTGTCATGCATCCGAAAGTTTTAGTTTTGGATGAACCGACCAGCGCTTTGGATCCTATCGCCGCAGAAGAAGTGCTCTCAATCTTGCATCGCCTCGTCCATGATTTGAGTTTGACTGTGGTTATCGCCGAACATAAGTTGGAACGAGTTATTCAATTTGCAGATCGCATTATTCATATCAACAATCAAGGCGCTATCGAAATTGGAAAACCTGAAGAGATAATGAAAACTTGCGATATCGCACCACCAATCGTCCACTTGGCCAGAGCTCTGGGGCTAACCGAGGTAGGTCTAACTGTTCGTGAAGTTCGCCGCATGAGCGAAGACTTTCGAAACCAGCAATTTGAAATTCAATCTCCGGTTGAGATTATGCCAGGGAGAGAAATTATAAGAATTAATAAGTTGGAGGTTTCTTATGAGAAGAAACTTGCACTAATCGCTAATGAAATTTCTATGAACGAAGGCGAGATTATCGCCATTATGGGCCGTAATGGCTCTGGCAAGAGTTCCTTATTGCGTTCTATTGCAGGCATCAATAGCCACGCTAAAGGATCCATAACTATTTCTGGAATGGAAACCGCGCAGCTTAAGGGTTCGCTGCGGCGATCACATATCGCTTTCGTCCCACAGGAACCAAGTGATCTTCTCTACGCGCAAAGCGTTGAGATTGAATGCTCGCAAGCAGATAAAGACAATGGCATCGCTTGCGGGGTTACCTACGCGCTACTAAATAAGTTAACCCCAAATATCTCAACACATGTTCACCCACGTGATTTATCAGAAGGCCAACGTTTAGCTTTAGCGCTCAGTGTCGTGTTATCGGCTAAGCCATTAGTTCTTGTATTAGATGAACCGACGCGTGGATTGGATTATCAAGCTAAGAAATCGCTAACTAAGGTTCTTATCAATTATGCAAAGGTGCTAAAGCAAACAATTATCTTAGCCACTCACGATGTTGAGTTAGTTGCAGGGCTAGCCACGCGCGTTATTTTCATTGCCGATGGTGAAATCATTGCCGATGGACCAACCATTGAAGTCCTGCTCTCCTCCCCCGCATTCGCACCACAAGTAGCCAAAGTAATGTCACCTCAGCGGTGGCTCACTGTTGCCGATGTAATCAAAGCGGTCCCGAAATGAAAACTGCTTCAATAGTAACTTTCTCACTGCGGAGTAGATTACTAATTATGGCAGCTTCAACTTTTAGTATCGCCGGTTTTCTCTGGCCCTTCTTCTATAATGGTCAGAGTGAAGCACTTCCAAAAATAGGAATTTTTTTCTTGGTGGCGATTTCTTTATCGTTAATTCTAGTTTTAGCGCAGATAAGTGACGCCTCTCTTGATGCGAAATCGATTGCACTACTTGGAGTTCTTTCCGCCTTGATTGCAGCCCTCCGTCCGCTTGGGGCTGGAGCAGCTGGTATCGAACCGATGTGGTTTCTTTTAATTCTTAGCGCCCGTGTCTTCGGTTCTTCTTTTGGTTTTCTTTTAGGTCTGCTATCGATGTTGACGTCAGCGGTCTTAACCGGTGGCTTTGGTCCGTGGCTTACTTACCAAATGTTTGCAGCGGCTTGGATAGGTTTCATAGCCGGAGCATTTCCGCAAAAATTCGGCAAGGTTGCCTTGCGCGGGAGAAGCGAAATTGCGCTTCTGGTAGTGATCAGTGTGACCGCAACCGGAATCTTCGGAGCTCTGATGAACCTTTCAATCTGGCCTTGGGCGCTAGGGGCTCAAACACAACTTTCATATTCTCCGAGCGCTTCAATTACTGAGAATTTCAGCCGCTTTCTTCTCTTCCACTTTGCATCATCGATGGCTTGGGATATTCCTCGTGCCATCCTTACTGCACTGCTAGTGGTGTTATTTGGTTCGCCAGTTTTGTCTGCGCTTCGTCGAACTAAAGTTCGCGCCGCATTTTTATCTCCTATTGATTTCGTAACATCGCAAGCGCAAACTATCGAACGTGCGAAGGGACAAAAGGCAACTTGACGATTATCGCTTTGGATTCGCGTCCGCGAACATCGATAGTGACTTCATCGCCAATTTTCAGGGACGGATCAAGCAGAGCAAGTGCAATTCCATTTCTTAGCGAGGGCGAGAAAGTTCCACTAGTAATAACGCCAACATCATGGGACTCGGCGTTCTTTACTTGCATTCCGGCACGCGGAATTCCACGGTCTAAAGATTTAAGCCCAAACATTTTCAACTTAGCTCCGTTAGCTTTCTCCTCGCGCAAGAGTTTGGAACCAATGAATTCGCCTTTATCCCAACCGATTGCCCACGAAGCGCTGGCTTGAACTGGCGTGATTTCTAGCGATAGTTCGTGCCCATGTAGCGGGTATCCCATCTCAGTTCTCAAAGTATCCCGTGCGCCTAAACCGCAGACCAAACCACCAAGGGGAGTAATTGCCTCAACAAGTGCGTCCCAGACCTTTGGGGTATCTGTCCAAGTAGGAATTAATTCATATCCGTATTCACCGGTATATCCAGTGCGACAGAGAATTAAATCTGCACCGCCAATTTGTTGGTGCGAAAAACTCATATAGTCGATATCGGTTTGGATTCCAAAACTTTTGAGGACGTCAGTAGATCTGGGTCCTTGTAAAGCAATAACTCCGAAGGATTGGTGCAAATTTTCTACAACAATTCCTGCGGGTGCATGAATTTGCAAGGTTCTAACTACCTCCGAAGTATTTGAAGCGTTCGGGATTAGAAAGAAATCCGCTGCGTTATTGCGATAAACAATTAAATCATCAACAACGCCACCTTCGGGGGTGCAAAGAAGAGTGTATTGTGCCGCTGAATCTGCAATCCGATTTAGATCATTTGTAAAACAGGAATTGAGAAACTCGAGCGCACCCGCGCCTTTAACTGATGCTTTGCCCAAGTGTGAAACATCGAAAATTCCAACCGTTTCCCGGACTGCGCGATGTTCGGCTAATACTCCAGAATCTGGGTATTCAATCGGCATAAGCCATCCCCCAAAATCAGCCATCTTGGCGCTACGGTCAATATGTCTCTGAGAAAGCGGTGAGTTCTTCATGGCTGCAACATATCAAGAGTTCTAATACGCTAACCCCCATGGCCACTCATCAATTGAAAAAAATCTCACTCAGCAACGGCATCGTCAAAGATGATGTACTTGTCCTCGGTCTTGCCACAACGGAGACAAAGGGAGGTTTAGCTATTGAATCTGGCGATTTCGCGCTTGATTCAAAAAGCTTGTTAGCAATTTTATCCGATATGGGAGCAACTGGAAGCGCCGATGAAGTAATTCGAATTCCAGGTAGCGCAGTACGAGTGATGGTATTCACAGGGTTAGGCAAGAAAGTAAGTAGCTACAACCACGAAACCCTACGCAGAGCCGCTGGTGCAGCGGCTCGATCAATTGCAGGCACAACTTCTGCAACTTTTGCTTTGCCAACTCCAAACCTTGAATCTGTGGCTGCAATAGCAGAAGGTGCCGCACTCGGTGCTTATTCATTTAGCGAGTTTCGCAGCTCGACCAAGAGCGAAGCGAAAGTTCCGCTCTCGTCAATTACCATTTATTCAAAGTATGCCGATAAGAGTGCGGCGAAAGTGATCACTAAACGCGCTGCAATTATCGCGCAACATACTTTTCTTGTTCGTGACTTAATAAATACTCCACCGAACCGTCTCACTCCTGACTCATTCTGCAAGTACTTTAATACTCTGGTCAAAGCTGCTGGTGGTGCAAAATCTGGTTTAAAGATTTCGATGCTCAATGAAACTCAATTGAAATCACAAGGCTTCGGTGGAATTATTGGCGTTGGGCAAGGTTCTGCAAACCCACCCCGACTTCTGCATATTTCTTACAATCCGTCCCAAAGCTCGCAAGATAGGCCCAACAAACGTTTTGCTTTTGTAGGTAAGGGAATTACTTTCGATTCTGGTGGTCTTGCTTTAAAACCTGCGCAAGGAATGGAGGCTATGAAATCGGATATGAGCGGTGCTGCTGCTGTTTGCGCAGCAACTCTCGCAATCGCAGCTTTGAAATTACCAGTGGCAATTGAATGTTGGGCACCTCTTGCCGAGAACATGGTCAGCGATACCGCGACTCGACCTTCCGATGTCATTACAATTTTCGGCGGTAAGACAGTTGAAGTATTGAATCCAGATGCTGAAGGTCGTTTAGTCTTAGCTGATGGATTAATGAAAGCCCAAAGTTCAAAAAATAGACTCGATGGAATCATCGATGTGGCGACTTTAACTGGTGCTCAAGTAGTAGCACTCGGTACCAGAACTAGCGCAGTTATGACAAACGATGAAGAATTTTCCGCAGCATTTCTAGAAGCTACCGCTAAAAGTGGCGAAGCTTTCTGGCCAATGCCACTTCCGGAAGAGCTACGCGCCTCCCTCGATTCACCAATTGCAGATCTAGCTAATATCGGCGAACGGATGGGGGGCATGTTAGTTGCTGGGCTTTTCCTTAAGGATTTTGTTGCGCCAGAGCTGCCATGGTTACACCTCGACATCGCGGGTCCAGCATTTAACCAGGCGAAAGCCCATGGCTATACCCCAGTTGGCGGCACTGGCATTGCTTTGCGCTCTCTCGTTGTATTGATGGAGAACACCTCAGTTCGTTAATCTGCGCCAAGGCTGGCAAGATAGGCACAGCAAGCTCAAGGGTGAAAGGGCGTTTTAAGTGTCTCAATTCGATCTGGTAATCCTCGGCGGCGGCAGTGGCGGTTATGCCTGCGCCCTGCGCGCCTCTCAACTTGGTTTAAGCGTTGCTTTGATCGAGAAAGATAAAGTAGGAGGAACCTGCCTTCACAGTGGTTGCATCCCGACTAAAGCTCTCTTGCATGCCGGTGAAATTGCTGATGCCGCACGTGATGCCAGCCACTTTGGGGTAAATGCACAATTCCTTTCAATGGATATGCCGGCTTTAAACGCTTATAAAGATGGCATTGTAGCTCGCATGTATAAAGGTCTCCAAGGTTTAGTCAAATCACGTGGGATAACTTTCATCGAAGGTAGTGGTCGGTTAATTTCCAAAGATACCTTCGAGGTAAACGGTGAAAAAATCACTGGGAAAAACATTGTGTTAGCAACTGGGTCATACGCGCGCTCGTTACCGGGTCTTGAAATTGATGGAGTAAAAATTGTTACCTCAGATCATGCAACTAAACTTGAATACGTGCCGCAAAGCGTAATTGTTTTAGGCGGCGGAGTTATTGGTTGCGAATTTGCCTCTCTTTGGAAATCTTTTGGCAGCGAAGTCACAATCATTGAAGCTCTCCCACATTTGGTGCCACTTGAAGATGAAACCTCCAGCAAGGGATTGGAGCGCGCTTTCCGCAAACGGGGAATCAATTTCAAGCTTGGTACGCGCTTTAAATCTGTAGACACATCTGGCGTAGGAGTTGTGATAACTCTTGAAGATGGGAAAACTTTCATCGCTGACCTCCTGCTAGTCTCCGTTGGCCGTGGCCCAGTTTCAGCAAATCTTGGTTACGAAGAGCAAGGCATCACAATGGATGGCGGATATGTTTTAGTTGACGAAAAATGCCGAACAAACATTCCCGGCATTTGGGCAGTCGGGGATCTAATTCCAACGCTACAACTCGCTCACGTAGGTTTTGCCGAAGGCATGCTTGTCGCCGAAGAAATTGCTGGACTCAATCCACGCGCAATCAACTACGACGGAATGCCTCGTATTACTTACTCTGACCCTGAAGTTGCATCCGTTGGCCTAACTACCGCACAAGCAAAAGAACGTGGACACGATGTCATCGAAGTGATTTATGACTTAGCTGGAAACGGTAAAGCTCAAATTTTGCGCACTGCTGGTTCAATCAAATTAGTTGCTCAAAAAGATGGTCCAGTGCTAGGGGTTCACATGGTTGGAGCTCGCGTAGGCGAACTTCTCGCAGAAGCTGAGCTAATTTTCAATTGGGAAGCCACCGCTTTTGATGTGGCATCTTTGATTCACGCGCACCCAACGCTTTCAGAGGCAATGGGTGAAGCGCACATGGCACTTGCAGGCAAACCGCTTCACGCACACGGGTAATAGGAGAGGTAAACAATGACATTTTCAGTAACAATGCCGGCGCTTGGAGAGAGCGTTACCGAGGGAACTGTTATTCGCTGGCTAAAATCCGAAGGCGATCAGGTAGCAATGGATGAACCACTCCTCGAGGTTTCAACCGACAAAGTGGATACTGAGATTCCTTCACCGGTCGCTGGAATTCTACAAAAAATTGTTGTTGCTGTTGATCAGATCGTCGCTGTTGGCGCGGAACTAGCAATCATTGCAGTGCGCGAAGCTAGCTCCAGCGTTGAACCGGCGGCCCCCGTTCTGGAAACTCCAGTTGTTGTTGCAGCGCCAGTTGTTATAGTTACAGAACCTAGTGATGCCTATGTAACACCCATTGTTCGCAAGATCGCTAAAGAACTTGGCGTAAATCTTTCGCAAGTTACTGGCAGTGGAATTGGTGGAAGAATTCGCAAAGAAGATGTCCAAGGGATGGCTCGTCCCGCAGTTCCAGTTGTTGCACCAACACTTAATCAATCTGTAACTCCACTTACTACATCGCCACTTCGCGGAACAACAGTAACCATGTCACGCTTGCGCAAAGTAATCGCTTCACGCATGGTCGAATCGCTTCACATCAGCGCTCAATTAACAACTGTAATTGAAGTAGATGTAACTAAAATTGCGCGCTTGCGCGATCGCGCTAAAGCTACCTTCGAAGAACGAGAAAGTGTAAAACTTTCCTTCCTTCCATTCTTTGCTGTTGCCATTTGTGAAGCCCTTAAACAACACCCAGTCTTGAATTCTTCAGTTGAAGGCGATCAAGTCACTTACCATGGCGCAGAACATCTTGCAATTGCGGTTGATACAGAACGTGGTTTATTAGCCCCGGTAATTCATAACGCGGGTGATTTAAATATGGGTGGCATCGCACGCAAAATCGCAGATTTGGCTGCGCGTACTCGTGATAACAAAGTAACCCCAGGTGAGTTAGGTGGTGGAACTTTCACGCTTACAAATACTGGCAGCCGTGGCGCTTTATTTGATACGCCAATCATCAATCAACCTCAGGTCGCTATTCTCGGCCTTGGCGCCGTTGTTAAACGTCCAATGGTTGTAAAAAGCGAAGATGGTGGGGAAACTATTGCAATTCGTTCAATGGTCTACTTAGCTCTCTCCTACGATCATCGCGTTGTTGATGGAGCAGATGCTGCGCGATTCCTAGTTACTTTGAAAGAACGCCTTGAAGGGGGCGCCTTCGAATCGGACTTAGGTCTCTAATGCCAATCCCGCAACGTATCGCAATCACCGGTTCTTCTGGATTGATTGGAACTGCGCTAGTTGGTCACCTAAAGAGTGAAGGGCATACCGTCCAAAGGTTAGTTCGAAGAACAACCGTTGCAGCCGATGAAATCCAGTGGGATCCACAAACTGGTTATGTTGATTTGAACGCTCTCGCAGGTGTTGATGCGGTGATCCATTTAGCTGGAGCCGGAGTGGGCGACAAAAGATGGACGAAAAAGTTCCGCTCAGAAATACTCAACTCACGTTTATTGGGAACTACCGCAATTGCTAGCGCCGTTGCAGCGGTCAAACCTCAAGTTTTTATCTCAGCTAGCGCAATTGGCTGGTATGGAGAAAGTGGAAATCGCACGGTTATTGAAAGCGACAGCGCAGGAGATGATTTCTTATCTGCAGTCTGTCGGGAATGGGAAGCTGCTGCCGATCTCGCTGGAGATATTCGAACGGTCAAACTTCGAACTGGTCTCGTTCTTGATCCAACTGGTGGCGCGCTTGGTCGGATGCTTCCACTCTTTCGTTTTGGTTTAGGTGGCAAATTAGGAAATGGTAAACAATGGTGGTCTTGGATCACTCTGCATGATCAAATTCGTGCAATAGTTTTCGCACTGGAAAATCCAATTTCTGGTCCGATAAATGTAACTTCTCCAAATCCTGTAACCAACCAAGAATTTACTTCAGGACTTGCTCGAGCGCTCCATCGTCCAGCGCTATTTCCTGCACCCGCTATTGCGCTAAAGATTGCACTGGGAGGTTTTTCTGCTGAGATACTAGGGTCGAAGAAAGTTATCCCTGCGCGTCTTGTTGAAGCAGGCTTTACTTTCGATTATCCGCACATTGCACCTGCACTAGCTGTTTTAGTGCAAGTAGACTGACCATGTGCCAGTCATGAGTAACAGAGAAGAATGCACAATTGCCCTTTCCCGCCATGGACTCATTGATTACCAAAGAGCTTGGCAAATTCAGCGAAATATCCACGAAGAGGTCGTCCAAGGTTTGCGACCTAATACTCTCCTCTTGCTCGAGCACCCTTCGGTCTTTACTGCCGGGCGCCGAACTCTCGAAAACGAAAAACCTAGCGATGGGACCCCAGTCATTGATGTTGATCGCGGAGGAAAAATAACTTGGCATGGTCCTGGACAATTAATTGGATATCCAATTGTAAGACTCGCGAAACCAACTGAACTTGTAGGTTTTGTTCGCTCCATCGAAGCCGCGCTCATTAAAGTCTGCCAAGAGTTTGCGATCCAAGTCCAATGTTTTTCAGGTCGCTCTGGTGTTTGGATTCGCGACGCTAAAGGCGATCGTAAAATCAGCGCCATTGGAATCCGCGTGGCCAAAGGTGTCACCATGCATGGCTTTGCTTTAAATGTTTCTCCTGACTTGACGCCTTTTTCTACCATTATTCCTTGTGGAATTAGCGACGCCTCCGTGACATCGATGGAAATTGAACTAAGGCGCAAGATAGATATTGAAGAAGTTTCGCCAGTAGTGGAAAAATATATGTACGAAGCACTTAAGGAGGTGAGCGCATGTCGATAGCCCCCCCTGAGGGTCGCAGACTTCTACGAGTTGAAGCCCGTAATTTGGAAGTACCGATTGAACAGAAACCAGAGTGGATTAAAGTCCGTGCAAATATGGGGCCGGAATACACTCGCCTGCGCTCCCTTGTTGCATCTCAAGGTTTACATACAGTTTGCCAAGAAGCTCGTTGTCCAAATATTTTTGAATGTTGGGAAGATAAAGAAGCTACTTTTCTAATCGGTGGCGACACATGCACGCGGCGTTGCGATTTCTGCGCAATCGCTACTGGTAAGCCAAATGAGCTTGATAGAGCTGAACCACGTAAAGTTGCCGAATCTGTCAAGGCGATGGGTTTGAAATATGCAACTGTCACTGGCGTAACGCGCGATGATTTGAAAGATGAGGGTGCTTGGCTTTATGCAGAGACTGTTCGCCAAGTGCATGAATTAAATCCAGGTTGCGGCGTAGAAATGCTAACCCCTGATTTTCATGCGAAGAGCGAACTTTTAAACCAAATTTTTGAAACTCGCCCAGAAGTCTTTGCGCATAATCTTGAAACTGTTCCGCGCTTATTTAGAGAGTTCCGCCCTGGTTTTAATTATGAAAAATCTCTTCAAGTCATTTCAATGTCCCGCGAATTCGGGCTCATTACTAAATCGAATCTAATCCTCGGCCTAGGTGAAACTCGTGAAGAAATTACTCAAGCACTCATCGACTTACGGAGCGCAGGTTGTGATTTGATAACAATCACTCAATATCTGCGACCAACTAAAACACATCACCCAGTTATGCGTTGGGTAGACCCCAAAGAGTTCGTTGAATTAGCTGCGCAGGCTACCGAACTCGGTTTCCTTGGTGTTATGAGTGGACCGCTCGTACGTTCGAGTTATCGCGCGGGAAGACTTTATAAACAAGCTATGGAAGCTAGGGCGCTCATTGGCTGATTTTGTTTATCCCCCAGTAATCGTTGCAATTAAAACTTTTTGGAAAGTTTTGGGTTTGCAATTCACCTTCACTGGTGAAGAGAACATTCCGCGTAAAGGTGGAGCCATTCTTGCCATCAATCACGTTGGTTATCTGGATTTTGCGATTACCGGAACTGCTGCGCTGCCAGCAAAGAGATATGTCCGCTTCATGGCTAAGAAAGAAATTTTTGCAAATAAATTAGCAGGTCCGCTCATGCGCGGAATGCACCATATTAACGTCGATCGCGAAAATGGTTCGGCCTCTTTTGTAGCTGCCCTGCGCGCTTTAAAGAGCGGTGAAATCATCGGAATTTTCCCCGAAGCTACCATTTCGATCAGTTTTGAAATCAAGGGTCTGAAATCAGGGGTGATTCGTCTTGCACAAGGCGCAGGAGTGCCTGTGATTCCCACAATCGTCTGGGGAAGCCAACGAGTTTGGACTAAAGGGGTTAAGCGAAATTTTAAGAAGAATAATTTTCCAGTTACCGTAGCCTTTGGTGCGCCAATTACTTTTGCTAAAGGCATAGATAGCGAAGAAGCAGAGAGTGAATTGCGCCAGACTTTGATAGCGATGTTGCATGAAGTCCAAGAGAACTATCCCGATAACCACGTTGGCCAACGTTGGGCACCTGCCCGCCTTGGTGGAACCGCGCCTGCGCCACTAAACTAGCGCCCATGTTCAAGCGAAAGAAAAAAGAACCAAAAATCAAGAAACCACGCTTTCAAGCGTTTCGCGATGCCTACAAAGTAACTAAAAGTGTTAAACCTTGGATCACACTCGCCCTGGCAGGTATTTTCTTTCCAACGTGGGCTATTGGTATTGGCATTGGTTTTCTCTTTCAACAAACAGGATATGCAGCTTTCGTTTCTCTCCCATTTGCACTCCTAGTAACTATGCTCTTTTTCACACGCCAAGCAGGGCGAGCGGCATACTCCTCCATCGAAGGACAAGTCGGTGCGGGCGCAAGTGTCCTTATGGCAATCCGTAAAGGTTGGACAACCACTCCGGTTGTTGCAGTCTCTCGCAACCAAGACATGGTCCATAGAAGCGTTGGACGCGCAGGAATCGTTTTAACTGGCGAAGGGGGAAACCAAGTTCGCCAAATGCTCATTGATGAGCAGCGTAAAACGGAGCGATTTGCACCAGGAGTTCCAATAACGCAAGTTTCCATTGGTGATGGCGAAGGGCAAGTTCTGCTTCGAAAATTACAGAGACATCTTCAAAAACTTCCTAAGAAATTAACTCCCCGCCAAGTGCGCGAAGTTCGTGCCCGCCTCAAAGCTGTTGGTGGTTTATCTGTGCCAATCCCTAAGGGTCCGATGCCAAAGGGAGTTAAGATCCGTTAAATTTTAGGACGGTATTGCTTAGCCGTTCGTGTATTCCTCGACCATCGTCATCGTAAGTAATTGCGGTCACCACTAAGCAGAGCAGTACCGTACGAATCAACGCTTGCAATGGAGTCACTGCTCCCCCATCGCTAAAGCGAACTATGCGAATCCCTAATAAGCGATGCCCTAGCGATGCTCCTTGAAGTGTCGAAAGAATCCAGACTTCTGCAAAGAAGAGCGCTAAAACTATCAAGGAAGAATTTGTAACCATGGCTCCTAAACCGCCCCCGAAAGCGGCAACTATCGCGTAGCAAGCCAGCCAATCTATGGATAAGGCAATAGCTCGTCGACCTAAAGTAACTCGTTTTCCCATGGATTAAGCCTAACTGTA
>JBCKHR010000024.1:0-14403 GCA_038905755.1 Candidatus Planktophila sp. | reverse complement strand
GTTTACTGCATGCCGAAGGAGATCTTTGGCAAGGACTTCTCGTTCTTGGGGCGAGCCGAGCTGCTGACCTTTGAGGAGATTACCCGGCTTGCCAGAATCGCCGTGGCGCACGGAGTCGAAAAGATTCGCCTCACTGGTGGCGAACCGCTGCTGCGTAAGGGCCTTGAGGAGCTTGTGGGGATGCTAGCCGCGCTCAAAACGCCGGAGGGCCATGACGTTGACATTGCGCTGACTACCAACGGCTCGGCACTGGACGTCAAGGCACAGTCACTCAAAGATGCCGGACTCAAGCGGATTACGGTCTCGGTGGACTCGCTCGACGATGCGACCTTCCGCAGAATGAACGATGTGGACTTTCCGCTGGCCAAGGTGCTGGAGGCAATCGAGATTGCCCACGAGGTCGGGCTCGGGCCGATCAAGATCAACATGGTGGTCAAGCGAGGACAGAACGACCAGGACATCGTCTCGATGGCGAGGCACTTCAAGGGTTTGCCATACATTCTCCGCTACATCGAGTACATGGATGTTGGATCGAGTAACGGCTGGAAAATGGACGAAGTTGTACCGTCGGCCGAAGTGATAAACCGCATCAATGCCGAACTTCCGCTCGAAGAAGTCGCGCCCAATTACAAGGGTGAGACTTCCGTGCGGTGGCGTTACCGTGACGGCAGTGGTGAGGTCGGTGTCATCTCCAGCGTGACCCAGTCGTTCTGCGGCACGTGCACACGGGCACGGATATCGACGGATGGAAAGCTCTACACCTGCCTTTTTGCCACGGGTGGCCACGACCTGAGGGCGCTCATGCGCGGCGGATGCTCCGACGAACAACTCTCCACCACCATGGCCCATATCTGGCGGGAGCGCACCGACCGTTACTCTGACCTGCGCACTGCAGCGACTATCGAGCTTAGTGCGACAGGGAAGAAGAAAATTGAAATGTCGTACATCGGAGGCTGACGTTCCTGCCCCATTATGGAGCCTCTTGGCTTAGCGCCGAGAAAGATTGAGGATGGCTAGCAGCAGGGTGTTGAAGAAGCTGGTTCGGTTGAACAGCCGCATGCGGAAGTAGTTGGTTCGGTTGAACAGCCGCATGCGGAAGTAGTTGGTTCGGTTGAACAGCAGGCTTCTTCCTTGGTTTCAATCTTAATATCTGACATTTTTACTCCTATCGAAAGTTATTGATAGGAGGATACTCCCTCATATCGAAGATTGTCAATGTATGATTCGGACATGGCTAAAACTATTTTGCTCACGAATCCACCGAAGATGGAGGAAAAACTTGCTGAGCAATACAAAGCTCTTGGAGATACCACTCGACTTTCCTTAATGGCGGCGGTGGCAGCAGGTGAAAATGCAGAGGCATGCGTCTGTGATCTAACACCCGATACTGGTTTGGCACAGAGCACAGTGAGCCATCACTTGAAACTCTTGGTGGAGGTAGGGTTATTAATGAGAACCCAGAGAGGTAAGTGGGCGTTTTATACGCTAACATCAGATGCGCGAAAACTTCTTAAATAAAAGTGAGTTATTTACTCTCCTAATTTTGGACGAGTAAAAGTGTGGATTTCACATCATAAACACTTGCCTGTACGCTTACGCAGTCGCAATTATGACCCTGGCGGGTTGCCCGAGCGGCCAATGGGAGGGGACTGTAAATCCCCCGGCTCTGCCTTCGAAGGTTCAAATCCTTCACCCGCCACCAGTACGAAAGTGCAGGTTATTTCATCGCCTTTGTAAATATCACAGAAGCTGCCTCTGTTCCGTCATTGTCGGCTTAGCTTTCCGGTGAGTGCGGCGATGGGGCGAAGGAAGAGGGGTTGGGCGGCGATCCAGGCGGCAATGATGATAACGAGTGAGGCGGCGAAGATCCAGAACCCGACCCAGCTACTGTCGTCGCGCCCCGCATACATATGGTTGAGGTTGCGGAGAGCACCTGTGGCCATAACTAGGGTGATGTGCACGATGATGAAGACGACGAAGTAGAGCATGATACGGAAGTGGATCGCCCTGGCGACTTCAAATGGGTAGAGCTTGTTGAGTTTCTTAGCGTTCGCCGGCCAGACTGCAGACATGCGGATTCCGGTAATCAATGCGAGGGGTGCGGCGATAAAGACGGTGGTGAAATAGGCCAGTAGTTGGAGGCTGTTGTAGTTGACCCAGCCATTCTCTGTCGGCCAGTTCAGCGACGCGTACTGTATCGCGGTGGACACGGCGTTCGGGAACACATCCCAACTGATGGGGACCAGGCGCATCCACTGTCCGGTTGTAAATATCAATATGTAGAAGACGATGCCGTTGAGTACCCAGAGTGGTTCCAAGAAGAGATGGAACCATAGGTCCAGGCTGATTTTCTCTGGCGGGTTCTTGGTCCGGATCAGGCTGTTGTTGTTGCGAGTCCAGTACGCGCTCGGACGCTGGTTCGTGCGTACCATCCACCCGGATCGGATGATTAACACGATGATAAACATGTTCAGGAAGTGCTGCCAGGCCAGCCAGGCAGGGAACCCGACCGGGGCACCTGCTGGTAGGTGGGACTCACCGGGGAAGTCCGTCATGAACGACTGCACTGCGGGGAGCTGTCGCAACCACTGGGCGATGAGTACCACAGCCAGTAGGAGCACGAGCGCGACCGGGATGATCCAGATGAGTTTGAACCACCTGTTCCTCGTGATCGGGGAGATCATTAAACCTGCCTTCCAAGGCATAAAATGTATGGCGAACACCGTCGTCCATCAGAGGAACCTACTCTGTTCACTGGTGAAGTAAGGCGGGACCGGTGGTCGTCTTTGGGTTGCTGCTTGGTAACTATAGTGGACTTCATTTGATCTGCGATAGTGCATGCAAACGCCATCCCCGATTTTGAATTAACTAATCAACATGATGAGAAAGTATCCCTATCATCTTTTAAAGGTCAGAAAAGCGTTGTAGTTCTTTTCTATCCATTTGCATTTTCTGGAACTTGTACGGGAGAGCTTTGTGCACTTCGCGATGACCTTGCCGATTTCCACGCTGAGTCCCACGCTGAATTGTTGAGGGTAAGTTCTCGCATGAGCCGAATTGTTTCCACATCCTTGCGGGTCAAGGTTTCTACCCGGTCGATATACAACGCTACCTGATCGTGGTTCTCTCCGAATTCTTTAGTCACTTGTTACCTCCTTGTAGTATGGTTTTCATTTTGGAGTTCTCCCCGAGTTCCGAAACTTCGGATACACTCGGCACATCAATTCAAAAGTGCTTGCAAAGAATTGAAGATGAATTTACAAACGTCAACGCGGACGAGTATGAAACCCAAATACGTGCTGAATTCAAGGCGATGGAAAGTCAATCTTTCCTAAAGTATGGATTAATGCGCGATACCATCAAAATTAAACCTGATGCACTACTAGAAGAAATCTAGGCTGAAGATGAGTAAATCAAAAGTACGAAGGAGTAAACATGCACGACCATGATTTCGCGCTAGATCTAGATGGGCAAATAACATGCACCATTTGTGGTGCTATGGATGATGAAATGCCGCAATGGAAAGACCCACTAGAAGGTCTAACTGATCAGATGGACTTTGAATAAATAGAGAGTTGTGATGTACTCGACTGAAAATCTAAAACATCACGAAATATTATTTGGGTTACTTAATTCTTGTGAGCAAGTCGACTGCACCTGGGACCATCGAGAAATGTGGAGGGATGGAAGTTTCAATTGTCACCATCAGGGAAGCCCATCTTGCTCCAAGTTCAAGTGGCAATATCCCAGATTCTGCTCCCATTGCAAAGGCTGTGAGATAGCCAGCCAAGAATGAATCTCCTGCACCTGTTGTGTCCACTACATGTGAGAGAAAGGCGTCTTGATGGATTACTCCTTCTTTCGAGTATTCGGTGGCTCCTTTTATGCCCTGGGTTACCACAATTTTTGGGAAATTGTGAAGGTGATCCTTGTAAATTGGTTCTTCGGCTAAATCAGAGCGAGAACCAATCGCTATATCAGCGGACATTGCGGGTTCAGCAAGCAAGGCTCCGAGTCCCACAACGGTTATGCAGCCACGGGATTTTGCGAACTCGAGTTCTTTAGGACACAAGGGCAACCAGTTAAGGAATACCACGACGTCGCCTTTTTCGAGGGGCACATCTTTAAGGGTGATTTTTTTCTCACTGCTCCCATCTGAAAGCCCTATGAGTGTACGCTCGCCTTCCACATCGAGAATGACTAGACATCTTTCCTGATGGTGGTTGCCGTGAATAATGTGGCGGTGACTTAATTCGCTTTCATCGATGAGTTTTTCGAAGCTCTGACCAAGCGGATCGCTTCCAATGTAGGTTACAAATCCAGTTTCAACTGGCCCCGTGCATAAGGCTAAGGCAACGTTTGCCCCTGAACCGCCAGGCCGTTTGATTATTTCTGTTGGCTGGTGATACTTTCCAACTTGCAATGTGGCAGGAAGTTTTAGAACAAGATCTCCAGCTATTCCGCCAACAATCCATACGCGACGCATTTTTCGCTTCCTAATTCTTTCTTTAAATACTATTTCAGACGGTGGGTGCTAAGGATTGAATAAGCGCTCTTCATAGAATATATTTTATTCCATCCAACATCACTTAACCAAACTCTGCCAAAAAAGTCACTCCCGTCTGGGCCTCTCGCAGGTGGTCTAGTAGCATCGAGCACGACCCATATCTACCAACCATCTGTATAAAGAGAGGAGAGTTGAGTAAGGTGAAGAGATTCAGCGCTGAGGGGAAGAAGTGAGTAATCAAGAGAACCCAAATCACGAGCAAGTTTCATTATTCCTTAATCGTCTTGAGATTTTGACTGACAAGGAAAAAGAAAAGCTTCAGCAAAATATATCAAAACTTACATATGACTTAGCATGGAAATCAAAGATGGCCTTAGCATGGCACTCGGCAGGATACGCAGCGCGGAACTCAGCGCGGAACTCAGCATGGGTCTCAGCGCGTGACTCAGCGCGGGCCTCAGGAGGGGACTCAGCGCGAGAACGAGCACGGGCTAGCGGTGCATTTGTCGTTCGTGATCTCATCTCAACCAAAGATTTTGAGATTCTAATAGCACCATGTCGGTTCTTGCTAGAAGAATTAGGAATTGTTGAGCCACTGGAGGAGCATCTCAGGAGTACGTAACCTGGAGTGGCATTGACCTGATTAAGTAGCTAGTTACTAGGGGCAAACTCACCAAGAAAGTGACAGCTCCTAAACCAGTCTGCCCAAAGGACTATAAGAAGAAGTAGTTCGCTTTCTTCACCCGCCACCAGATCAAAGTTGGTTTATTTTTACCAGACTGTTTTGAGCAGCCGAATCTTGTGCATTGAATGCATCAATCGCTTCATCAATACTGCATGAATGTAGGGAAAAGGATTCACCCACTGAAAATCTAGAGATAAGTGGGATGTCAGCTGTGATTACAACTCCTAAAACCGGATACCCACCGGTTACTCCAGAGTCGGGGCCTAGAATGATTAACTGGTCATCGGATTGCATTTGAATGGTACCTTGCAACGTGGGGTAACTCGCAAGCAGAGAGTACGCAAGATCCGGCTCTATTTTAGAGGGAACAACTGCAGAGAGCCGCATTCCCGATCGAGCCTGCAGAACCACTTGCCACTTTGAATTTAAGAGACTGTCAGAATGGGGCCCAGGAATGAAACGCAATAGCGCTGGACTGTCTTGACGAATATGCACAAACCTGCCGAGCAAATCTTCCTTTGAAAGACATTCATATTTAAGTTCGTCTTTCGCAAGTACCTGCTTGGGCCCCAATCGGGAAACTATGTCGGTCGAGGCTGACCCCAGTGTTGGCTCGACGAGAAGGCCGGCCACTCCAAGGTAAACCGGCCCGGCATCGGCCGAGGTAACGCTCAAAACAGATCTCGCGGGTAAAACCCAAGTGTGTTCTGTCGGGAAGGTATGCCCATCACAGGAGACGGTGGCATCACCGATGATAGCGATGATGGCATCGCTGCTAGAAGTGAGGGTCAACGTGCCAGCCAAAATTTCGAACGCTGGTTCATCAAGATAATCGAGCAATCGTCCTAGTAGAGAGTATTTTTCTGCATCCCAAGCTCCGCAAACAGGGACGCCCAAGTGGGCGTACCCGGATCTTCCTCGGTCCTGGATCAGGGTTAGATCGGCGTGCAGGACTCGCAGGGTTCCGTTCATTATCGTCACTGCGTCGTTTCCTTAAAGCGAACAAGATCTCCGGGCAAGAGGAGCGAAGGTGAGTTACCGGTTGGATCGAAAAGTTGTATTTGGCTTTTGCCAATTAGGTGCCAGCCACCGGGCATAGCCGTTGGGTAAATTATTGACATCCCAACTGCGACCGCAACCGATCCTTCAGGAACTCGAGTTCTCGGATTAGATTTGCGTGGAAGCTGATTAAACAAGAGCGCAGCCGCCGACTTTTCGGTTGGAATCAAATACGGCATTCCAGGCGCAAAGCCAATTAGTGCAACTTCCCAAGTGGCTTGAGAGTGAGAAGCGATCAGGTATTCCTTGCTGCATCCCAAAAGGATTGAGACCTCGTTGAGGTCTTCTCCGACATACGCAACATCTATCTCGACAGTTCTTGCGGACGATATGGCGCGCTCTGGTTTGTGTTGGGAGAGTAAGGAGAAAACCTCCAATTTTAACTCTAACAACTTTCTGGTTGGTTTCGGAAATTCCAAAATGATTGATTTGAGTCCAGCGCGAATCAAGGCATCAGGAATCACTTCTTTTAAAAGTGCTATCTGTGACTGGATGGAGTTCTGATTGCCAACGAAAATAAGCAGAGCTCGGTCACCGAAATACCGAACCTGAAGCGAATTGTTAGGCACTGTGAGCTTTCAGAATAATTCCGGCATCTACAAGTGCGGATCGTAACTGCCTGGCAATGTGCACTGATGCTGGATTGTCGCCATGGATGCATATTGTGTCGGCATACATCAGAATTTTGCTGCCATTGATTGTCTGCATCTCTCCTGTTTCGAGAAAATCCAAAATTCGTTGCACCACTAGATTGGGATCGTGAAGAACTGCATCTGGTTCTGATCGCGGTACAAGATATCCATCAGTCGTGTACGCCCGGTCAGCAAAGACTTCATACAAGATTGGTCTTTGAAAAGCCAGAGCACGCTGCGCCAAAACGCTGTTGTACATCACCATTATTGGCAGACGAACAGTTTTGCCATAGCTATTATTCAAAATTGATTCGGCACTATCGACTGCCCTCAGAAAAATTTCAGCAGCCGCGAGGTTAGTTGCCGCATCGTTGTACAAGGCACCATGCGCCTTTATATGGCTCAAGGAGAGTTGGCAGCTCTTAACCGTTTTTGCAACGCTCAAAATCTGTTCTACTAGCGAAGATTCGAGTTCTGCTGGAGAGAGGAGTTGGAGCATCGAAAGTCGACCAAAATTATCTCTATCGGGATATGAGGGGTGTGCCCCTATTGCGACTCCTCTTAACGCGGCCGCTGACACGGTTTGATTAAGCACTTCTCCGCCGCCAGCATGTCCACCACAAGCAATATTTGCTGTCGTAATAATTTCAAGGAGTGCAATGTCATCACCGCAACCTTCGCCCAAATCAGCATTCAGATCGAGGCGACGCTTCTTAGCAATGAGTGGTGCTTCGGCGTTCATACTCCTATTATCGCATTCCGTTAGGTTAAAGAATAAGAGATTCTCGCTATCTCAGACTGTAACTCCCCATACCTTCGAGAGTTCAAGCCCTTCACTCGCCACCAGTGTAAAAGTGCCGGCAATCGTGGAAGCGTTGCTCGGGTTGCTTGCGCCATCGTAACCATGGAGCTAATTAGCACTGAACAATTCTCGGCGAGCGCTTTGCCGAGATTCTTGTTAGACTCGGGATAACTAAAACTTTAAACTCAAGATAACTAAAACTAAGGAGAAAAAAAATGACAGATCAACTCGTGCCAAACACTTTAACTCTGACAGAAAACGAAAAGATTACAGAAAATGAAGAAGCTTCCGGATGTGGATGTGGCGGCGGCGGTAAATGTGGATGTGGCGACGCAGGCGGATGTGGATGTGGAAACTGATACTTGCGCACTTGCGGGAGTACTCCAATTGATTTAAGTAGATGCGTTTAGAACTCTTTTAATCTTCCGGTAAGGCCAATGTTCTCATCGTTGTAAATAATGTCAGCGAAGCTAAAGTCGACTACTAGTGCGGGGCTTCAACTCTCACCCCAAGTCGTGAAGCCGCAGCGGCCATCTGTTTGTCATAGGTGATGATTCCTGCAATCAATGCGACGCTCTGAATCGCACTCGCTACGTGTAATGCGTCCAGGGCCTTTAGCTCGCTTGTTTCGATTATCAATTGGGCTTGGGAGATTAAAGAGGCATCGATTGGCACGAGAGATAAGGTTTTTAGTATTAGACCTGCTGTTCTGTGAACTTCTTGTGAGTAGTTCTTAAGAGTTCGGGCGACTTCCAGACGCGTATACATGGAGGTGATGTTCTCTTTTCCAATAAATGCTCGAAGTGCAAGCGATTCGTTCTCGAGAACAATTAACTTCAAGATAGCTGATGTATCTAAATACCAAGCAATCATTCTTCAGCGCGATCAGCGAGTAAACGATCCAGGGTTGTACCAGGAAGAGTGCTCTTGATTGGTTTTATATCTTTCAGACTTTTGATCGATTCCGCCTCGATCAGAACTCCGGCTGTAATCGCACGTTCCCATTCTGATACTGGGATTGGAGTCAGCAATGCGACGGGCGTGCCGTGTTCGGTGATCTCGATGGTTTCACCAGCTTTGACCCGACTAAGTAGATGTGATGCATTTTGGCGCAGTTCGCGCACCCCAGCAGAATTCAAATTAGCCATGACTTAAGGTAGCACAATAACCCATATGTGCTACCTCTATTTCCATCGCGTGAAGATGTCACAACTTTTTCGCGCTCTAGCGTAGATCGCCAATCTAACGAGCGTAAATCTCCCGTGATAGAGTTTCAAAGTGGATTCACTTACCGCAGGTACCCGTTTTAAGAAGGCGCTCGCAGAAGAATCCCCGTTACAAGTAATTGGCGCGATTAACGCCAACCATGGCCTTCTTGCCAAACGCGCTGGATTTAAAGCGATATACCTCTCCGGCGGCGGCGTAGCTGCAGGATCGTTAGGCGTGCCAGATCTTGGCATCATCGGATTGGAAGATGTACTCACCGATATCCGCCGCATCACCGACGTTTGCGATTTACCGCTGCTAGTTGATGTCGATACTGGATTTGGTGCTTCAGCCTTCAATATCGCGCGCACGGTGCGCTCTGTCATTAAGGCTGGAGCCGGAGCTCTGCACATAGAAGATCAAGTTGGAGCAAAGCGATGTGGTCATCGCCCCAATAAGGCGCTAGTTAGCAAGAATGAAATGGTTGATCGGATTAAGGCAGCTGTAGATGCGCGAACTGATCCAGATTTCACGATTATGGCACGCACCGATTCTTTGGCCGTTGAAGGTCTTGGCGCAGCAATTGATCGCGCGGGTGCATTTATCGAAGCTGGAGCCGATGCGCTATTTCCTGAAGCGGTTCGTGATTTAGAAACTTATAAGAAATTTACCGATACCTTTGATGTTCCAATTTTGGCAAACATCACCGAGTTTGGAGCGACTCCACTTTTTAACGTCGATGAATTAGCAAGCGTAGGCGTTGGAATAGTTCTCTATCCACTCTCGGCCTTTCGCGCGATGAACAGAGCTGCAGCGACGGTCTATCAAACGATTCGTAACGAGGGCACACAGAAGTCAGTGCTCGATTTAATGCAGACTCGCGATGAGCTCTATCAAAGTATTAACTACTATGAATATGAAAACGCCCTAGATAAATTCGCGCAAGATGGAGATGAAAAGTAGTGAGTGAAAATCCAAATCCAGAATTCAAACCAAAGAAATCGGTAGCGTTATCTGGGGTATCTGCCGGAAATACCGCGCTCTGCTCAGTTGGTCGTTCTGGAAATGATTTGCACTATCGCGGATATGACATCGCAGATCTTGCAGCCAACTGTGAATTTGAAGAGGTAGCGCATTTATTAATTCATGGGGCGCTCCCTAACGCTGGCGAACTTGCTGCTTATAAAAGGAAACTCCAATCGCTGCGTGGTTTACCGGCACACTTAAAGGCGATACTGGAAGAGCTTCCAGCTTCGGCTCACCCAATGGATATTTTGCGGACTGGTGTATCTGTTCTTGGTTGCTTAGAACCTGAAGAACGCGCCCATCCCGAGGCGAAGGTTCGTGAGATTGCCGACCGTTTAATCGCCGCTACGCCCTCTATGCTTTTATATTGGTATTACTTCTCCACCAGCGGCAAGCGAATCGAAGTAGAAACCGATGATGAATCCATTGGCGGTCACTTCCTGCATCTTCTGCATGGCTCAAAACAGAGCGCCCTCTGGGAAAAAGCGATGCACACTTCGTTGATTCTCTATGCCGAGCACGAATTCAATGCCTCAACATTTACCGGTCGCGTTATTGCCGGAACTGGTTCGGATATTTTCTCTGCAATTACGGGAGCAATTGGCGCACTTCGTGGTCCAAAGCACGGCGGAGCAAATGAAGTGGCGCTAGAAATTCAAGTGCGCTATGCCTCACCTAATGAAGCTGAGAAAGATATTCGCGCGCGCGTGGAAAAGAAAGAGGTAGTTATTGGTTTTGGTCATCCTGTATATACGATTTCAGATCCACGCAGCGCAATTATTAAAGCGGTTGCTAAGGAAGTCTCACTCGATAAGGGCGATATGGCACTCTTCGATATTGCCGAGAGAATTGAATCAGTGATGTGGGATGCCAAGAAGATGTTTCCTAACCTTGACTGGTTCTCAGCAGTGGCGTATGAAAAAATGGGGATTCCTATTTTATTCTTTACGCCAATCTTTGTAATAGCTCGCATAACTGGTTGGTCTGCTCATGTCATTGAACAACGCATTGATAATAAAATTATTCGCCCAAGTGCAAACTACACGGGCCCAGAAGATCTTGAATTTCTTTCAATCCAAAACCGCTAGCCACCGACACGCAAGGGAAACTTCAGAACAATGTCTCAGATCACCAAAGTTAATCAGGAATACGATCCAGAAATACAAGCGATAGTTGACTATGTTTTGGATTATCAAATCTCATCTGACCTTGCTTATGAGACTGCTTGGAATTGTTTCCTTGATACTTTGGGCTGTGGGTTAGAGGCGCTGGAATATCGCGAGTGCCGAAAGTTGCTGGGGCCGCTAGTTTCAGGAGTAAGCGCTGAAAATGGGGTTCGAGTTCCCGGAACAAATTACCAACTCGATCCAGTACAAGGAGCGTTCAATATTGGCGCCATGATTCGTTGGTTAGATTTTAATGACACTTGGCTCGCTGCTGAGTGGGGGCATCCTTCGGATAATCTTGGTGGAATCCTTGCCACTGCTGATTACCTCTCACGCTTAGCTGTTGCAAATGGTGAAAAATCATTGACGATTAAAGATGTGTTGACGGCAATGATTAAAGCGCATGAAATCCAAGGTTGCATAGCGCTAGAGAACTCATTTAATAAAGTAGGCATTGACCACGTTGTTTTAGTAAAAGTTGCCTCAACTGCAGTTGTTGCGCAGATGATGGGTCTATCGCGGGGCGAAATTCTTGCTGCAGTTTCATTGGCATGGGTGGACGGTCAGTCACTTCGCACTTATCGTCATTATCCAAACGCTGGATCTCGTAAATCATGGGCGGCAGGGGATGCGACATCTCGCGCCGTTCGACTTGCCCTCATTGCTAAGACCGGTGAGATGGGTTATCCAAGTGCGCTCTCGGCAAAAACTTGGGGATTCTACGATGCCTCATTTAAAGGAAACACTTTTAAATTCCAACGCCCTTATGGCTCATATGTAATGGAAAATATACTTTTTAAGATTTCTTTCCCTGCTGAATTCCATTCACAAACTGGTGTTGAAGCTGCAATGACAATCTATAAAGAGATGGCTGAGCTAGGCAAGACCTCTGATGATATTAAGAGCGTTTCTATTCGAACGCACGAAGCTTGCATTCGAATCATTGATAAGCGCGGTCCACTCAATAACCCAGCAGATCGTGATCACTGTATTCAATACATGGTGGCGTTACCACTGATACATGGCCGTTTAACTGCCCGCGACTACGAAGATGACATCGCAAGTGATCCACGCATTGATGCTTTGCGCGAAAAAATAACTTGCGTTGAGGATGAAACCTTTAGCGCTGACTATCACGACCCGCACAAGCGTTCAATTGCCAATGCCCTCACTGTTGAATTCAACGATGGAACGAAGCTAGATGAGGTAGTTGTTGAGTACCCAGTCGGCCATGCACGCCGCCGAGTTGAAGGAATTCCGTTACTTCATGCGAAGTTTAAGACCAACCTGGCCCGCATTTTCAAGGAAGATCAACGAGAAGTAATTCTTGCGGCATCCCTTAATCGCGCAGAGCTAGAGAAAGCGTCAGTGGTTGAGTACATGGATTTGTACATCAACAAGGAGTACGAGCCGAACCTCTAATTGCTAAACCAACCAGAACTATCGCGAGTATCGTTGCCTTTGAGATGTTAAAGAAAAATTTTACTCGCATAGTCAACCTCTTTGCCGACCGTCGGATTTGGGTTCGCCAAATTGTTGTGGTCGCCAGCCCAATAGCCTTGTGAAGCTGCTGGTGGTTATAGATCTGCCAAAATCGATCTATGGTAACTATGTCCCGACACATCACGTGGCCCATTAGGGAACTAAGTCGTGAAACAGCACACCACCCTATCCGCCAGAGTACAGTGCAGTTATGAGAGAAAAAGTTATTGAACACATTAAGATGTTGTTCCGAGCGCACCAAGAGCTAGCAGAATTTTTACCAGAAGAAGCGTTTGGTCAAAAGTTGAGCGTTCCTTCAAATACTATTGGCGGACAGTTTTGGTGTTTAATTGGTGCGCGCGAAAGTTATACCAAAGCAGTGAAAGAGAACGGTTGGGTTGGCTTTGGTTGTTCTATGACATCCAAGGAATCGAGCAACAAGCAGAAGGTTATTCAAACCCTAAATCAAACAGCGCAAAAATTTGAGGAAATACTAAATGGAGTTGAATGGACGAATGATAGAGACGGCTTGCTACTCGATTTGCTCGAACACGAAACACAACATCAAGGCCAGTTCATTCGTTATGTATATGGATTGAAGTATAAGTTTCCGAAGTCGTGGACAGAACGATGGGCACTTGATGAATAATCCATATTCCCAGTCAAATTGTTTCGCTCGGGCGCCAACGGATCCTACGAGAAAAGTTCGTAAGAAGTTGGCAAGAATCTTCCGTAAATACTTCTAGTCAACAACCCAAGTATCTTCACCACTTAGAAGGTTTTCCAAGTTTCCAACACCTTGAGTTGCAGCGATCTGATCGAGTTGATCGTGGACTAATTTGCTGTAGCCATCACGTTCAACGCTGCGGAAAACGCCAACAGGAACATGTTCTAAATCTGAACCAGATAGACGTGAAAGCGCAAATGCATATGAAGGATCAGGATCGTGAGCGTCATGAATTAATAGCGCGCTTTCATCAACAGTATTAATGTCTACAATCTTTAGCGTGGAACCTTCGCGAATCACCCCAAACTTGCTGGACTTAATCGGCTCACCGTGGCGCATCTGAAGTAGCGAGTCTTCTTTACTTTCCGGATCTTTCACTGAATCAAAAGCTCCGTCATTAAAAATTGGACAGTCTTGGTAAATCTCGATTAGGGCTGAGCCTTTATGGGCGCTAGCTGCGCGCAGCGTTTCCATTAAGTGTTTGCGATCGCTATCTATTGTCCGAGCGACGAATGATGCCTCTGCACCAAGAGCTAAAGAAATTGGGTTGAAAGGCGTGTCGAGTGAACCCATAGGAGTGGACTTAGTAATTTTACCTTTCTCGCTGGTGGGTGAATATTGACCTTTAGTCAAACCATAAATGCGGTTATTAAATAATAAAATCTTGAGTTCAACATTTCGACGCAACGCATGGATTAAGTGATTGCCACCGATGGATAAAGCATCCCCATCACCTGTAATGACAAATACTGTTAAATCTGGCCGTGCGATTGCTAAACCTGAGGCTATAGCAGGGGCGCGACCGTGAATGGAGTGCATTCCAAAAGTATTTAGATAGTAAGGAAAGCGAGAAGAGCAGCCAATTCCACTTATAAATACGATGTTTTCACGCGCTATGCCCAGCTCGGGCAAGTATGACTGCATTGTGGAAAGAATTGCATAATCTCCACATCCGGGACACCATCGCACTTCTTGATCGGAAGTAAAATCTTTCTTTGTTAAAGCGATATCAGGCATGGATAACTCCCATCGCAACTTCTGCTAATTCGGCGGTTGAGAATGGCAAGCCTCGAACCGCGTTGTATTGAATGATCTCTTTTAGATATTTCGA
>JBCKHR010000023.1:0-15189 GCA_038905755.1 Candidatus Planktophila sp. | reverse complement strand
TTGGCGGCGGATCGGTCTGTGGCGACTGTAGACCTTCAGCATGTGCAACTCCAGCGCCGGAGACTCTAAACCTTATGGGCGCGCTTCTCTCGGGTGATTGGAACGTTGCAGCTATGAGCGAAAAGAAACATCGTCGCGAAGCTAGCGGTTTAATTGCCGCATATTTACAGTGGCATCTTGAACGTGGTTTGCGGTCATTACCAATGGTGGAACGAGCATGAATATCCCAAACCATGTAGCCATTGTGATGGATGGAAATGGTCGCTGGGCTAACAAACGCGGATTGCCGCGCACTGCAGGTCACGAAGCTGGCGAGGCCGCGCTCCTCGATGTTGTGCAAGGCGCTATTGAGTTTGGAGTGAAAGAAATCAGTGCATACGCATTTTCGACGGAGAATTGGCGACGCTCGCCAGAGGAAATTAAGTTTTTAATGGGTTTTAATCGTGATGTAATTCGTCGCCGCCGCGATGAAATGAATTCGATGGGCGTTCGAATTCGCTGGGTAGGCCGCCCGAAACGGCTCTGGGCTAGCGTTATTTCAGAACTTGAAGAAGCGGTCGAGCTAACTAAGAAAAATAAAGTATTAACGCTCAATATGTGTGTTAATTACGGAGGTCGTTCAGAAATTGTCGATGCAGCAGCCGAGCTAGCGCGAGATGTCAAACGTGGAAAAATTAAAGTCGATGCAATCACTGAGAAAGTTTTTGCTAAATATCTTGACTCTCCAAAAATGAGTGATGTGGACTTGTTTTTGCGCACCTCTGGCGAGCAACGGACCAGCAACTTTTTACCATGGCAAAGTGTTTATGCAGAGCTCGTTTTTATGGATGTGCTGTGGCCAGATGTAACGCGCCAAACTCTCTGGCGAGCAATTGAAGAATATTCCGCACGGACACGAAGGTTTGGAAAAGCTTAATTTAACATTTAGAACAAGTTCCAAATATTTCAGCAATGTGTCCAGTATCCCTAAAACCGTGCTCCTGGGCCATAACTTTCGCCCAGTTTTCAATTGCACCACCTTCAATTTCAACTGTTTTACCGCAATTCTTGCAAACAAGGTGATGATGGTGCGCTTCGCCGCAAAGACGATAAATGGCTTCACCGTCATCGCGTCGTAAAACATCTACGATCTTGTCGCTAACTAAACTTTGCAACGAGCGGTAAACCGTAGTTAAACCAATACTTTCGCCTTCACGTTGCATGATTTTGTAAACTTCTTGAGCACTGGCAAAACCGCCGGCATGCTCTAAAGTTCTTAATACTCGTGGCTTTGAACGGGTCATTTAAAGGCTAGCCGCCTATATTTCCAACGATAAACCACATCGCAACAACTCCAGTGACAGTTGCCAACATTGTTAAACGTGAAGGATTGCGAGCGTGAGCCTCTGGCAAGATGTGTGAAGTAGCAAGATAGATTACAAAACCAGAGAAGGTCGCTAAATAAATTGCCAGCCATGAATCGCTGATAACAATAAAAGTCGCGAGTGTGGCTCCACCGATACGCATGGCGGCATCAAGGGCCAAGAGAGTAATTGCACGCTTCGTCCAGTTCCCCGATTTAATTAGAAATGAAACCGTATTAAGGCCATCGCTAAAAGCGTGCGAGAGCATTGCGATGAAGACAGCAAATCCCAGCGCGTTACTGACTTTAAAAGCTAATCCGAGGGCCACGCCATCAAGAAAAACGTGGACAGCCATTGCGATGGCACCCATGGTGCCGGCAGCATTGGTTGCATGTTTATGGTCCTGAGGAAAATCGGTTTGGGCAGGTTCGTGTGAACCGAAGAGCTGTTCAACAAAGTGCAGGGTTAGGAAACCTACAACAAAGGCAATTGAAACGGAGCGAACGCCTCCGAAAACGCTGGTATTGAGCTCAAAAACTTCCGGCAGTAAGTCGAAAGCCACCAGACCAAGGAGTAGACCAGCCGAAAGACCCAGCACAAGGTGCAGACGGTCTCGGGAGCGGAGAGCAAGGAAGCCGCCATATGTGGTGGCCAAGACGGTAACGGCGGCCAGGACGATTGCGATATTCATTGAGGGAGCATGGCAGAAGTGAAAACGATTGTCAATTTCATTTCTCCAAGGCTTTCGGCTGGCGAACCTCCCATCTGAGAACTTTATGCAGAGTAAACTTCAGCCACGAGAAAGTAACGGACGTTGCTTTTCGCCGACAGCCAGCCGGATGGAGATTACTGTGGCAATGGACCGTTTAGAAAATATTGTTAGCTTGGCCAAACGGCGAGGTTTTGTCTATCCATCATCGGAAATTTATGGTGGTCTTCGTGCTTCGTGGGATTATGGTCCGCTCGGAGTTGAGCTAAAAAATAACGTGAAGCGCCAATGGTGGAAAGCCATGGTCACAGGGCGCGAAGATGTGGTTGGCCTTGATTCATCTGTGATTTTGGCGCGAGAAGTTTGGGAAGCGTCCGGCCATGTGGCAACTTTTAGCGATCCTCTAACGGAATGTACTGGTTGCCACAAACGTTTTCGCGCAGATCATCTAGAAGAAGCTTATGAAGCTAAACATAAAAAGAAGCCAGCCTCACTTACTGAAATAAATTGCCCTGCTTGCGGAAATAAAGGTCAATTTACGGTGCCAAAACAATTTAGCGGTTTATTAAAAACATATTTAGGTCCAGTCGAAGATGAATCAGGGCTGGCATATTTGCGTCCAGAAACGGCTCAAGGAATTTTTATTAACTTTGATCAAGTGATGACAACCTCACGCAAGAAACCTCCATTTGGTATTGGCCAAATTGGAAAATCTTTCCGAAACGAAATCACTCCAGGAAACTTTATTTTTCGTACACGTGAATTCGAACAGATGGAAATGGAATTCTTTGTCGCTCCCGGAACTGATGAAGTTTGGCATCAATATTGGCTGGATACTCGCTTAGCTTGGTATGTGGATCTAGGAATCAATCCAGAGCGGTTACGTATTTATGACCATCCGAAAGAAAAGTTGTCACACTACTCAAAGCGCACCGCTGATATTGAATATAAATTTGACTTTTCTGGAACGGAATGGGCGGAGCTTGAGGGTGTTGCAAACCGTACTGATTTTGATCTTAAAGCTCACTCGGCAGCCTCTGGCAAAGAACTCTCATATTTCGATCAAGAGAAGAATGAACGTTGGACTCCTTTTGTTATTGAACCTGCGGCAGGTGTTGATCGCGCCACCCTGGCTTTCTTAATGGATGCTTTCAGCGAAGATGAAGCTCCAAATAGCAAAGGCGAAATGGAAAAACGAGCAGTACTTAAACTAGATTATCGATTGGCTCCAATTAAAGTAGCAGTTTTGCCGCTTTCACGGAACGCAGATTTATCACCGAAAGCGCGAGATTTAGCAGCACAATTACGTAAGAGTTGGAATATTGATTTTGATGATGCAGGTGCAATTGGTCGTCGTTATCGACGCCAAGATGAAATCGGCACTCCCTATTGCATAACCGTGGACTTTGAAACGCTCGAGGATCATGGCGTCACAATCCGCGATCGCGACACAATGAGACAGGAAAGAATTGCAATCGATCAGGTCGAAGCATGGCTGACACAACGATTACTAGGTTGTTAAATCCGCTGGTTCTTCCATTGGCAAGCGGTGATCATTTAATTGATCCACCAGTTGTGCTTGCACCAATGGCTGGAATAACAAACGCTCCTTTTCGAACGCTTTGCCGTGAACAAGGCGCTGGTTTATTTGTTTCAGAGATGGTTACAGCTCGCGCGCTAATCGAGCGACGGCCAGAAACGCTGCGCATGATCTTTCCTGGAAAAGGAGAATGGCCACGCTCGGTGCAGTTATATAGCGTTGATCCACAGACCATGCGCGCAGCGGTAACGATGTTAGGCAAAGAGAACTTAGCCGACCATATTGATATGAATTTTGGTTGCCCAGTTCCAAAAGTGACTCGCAAAGGCGGGGGAGCGGCCCTTCCTTATAAACGTAATCTCTTTAGCGCAATTGTTAGCGCAGCAGTTGAAGCGGCGAAACCTTTTGGAATTCCAGTCACCGTAAAAATGCGCATTGGAATTGATAGCGATCACGAAACATATTTAGAAGCTGCGCAATCGGCAGCCGAACTTGGAGTCACTTGGGTCGCTTTACATGCTCGGACTGCCCAACAAATGTATGAAGGAAAATCTGATTGGTCTGCAATATCGCGGTTAGTGGCACACTTAAAACCTTATGGAATTCCGGTTCTGGGAAACGGCGACATTTGGAGTGGCAGTGATGGTGTAACTATGGTCCGCGAAAGCGGGTGTGCGGCAGTGGTAGTAGGTCGAGGTTGCTTGGGACGTCCGTGGCTATTTTCTGATTTAGTTGCAGCCTTTGCCGGCGAATCCTCGCGCGCCAATCCAACACTTTTCGAAGTTCGCGAAGTTATGTTTCGTCATGCTCAGTTAATTGTTGAATATTTTGAATCAGAAGTACGTGGTTGTCGAGATTTGCGCAAACATATGGCATGGTATTTAAAAGGTTTCAGCGTCCAGCGCGAATTACGTCAGCAATTTGGTTTAGTTTCATCCTTAGTCGAAATGCGCGAACTCCTCAATCAATTAACCGATCAGCCCTATCCGATAGAAATTGGAGATAAACCTCGGGGGCGCACAAGTCATGGTCGCCCAGTTACATTGCCGCAAGGTTGGCTCGATGACCCAAACGAGATGGTCGCAGTTGAATTAGAAGATGCGTTTTCTGGTGGTTGAGTAATGTTTATTTTTCGATGGATACGCCGCACAATAACTCTTATTCTTCTTATCGCACTAATAGCTCCAACATATAGCGCGGTAAAAGTTTGGCAAGGCGCAAACGACCCAATTACTCGAAAAGCCGATCTCATCGTTGTTTTAGGTGCTGCGCAATTAAATGGTCGCCCAGGAGAAGCGCTGCAAGCCCGGTTAGAGGAAGCTAAGAGAATCTATAAGTTAGGTCTTGCGCCAAGAATAATTACGGTAGGAGCTGGAGCCCCAGGGGATAGAACGACGGAAGCAGCATCTGGAAAATACTGGTTGCGCACACACGGAGTTCCATCTCGAAATATCACAGCAGTTGAAATTGGTCACGATACGCTAACAAGTACGAAAGCTTATGTCGCAATCATGAAAAAGAGATATGTCAGCGATGTCATTATTGTTACCGATCCATATCATTGTCGCCGAGCGATGACCATGGCTAATGATCAAGGCGTAGTTAGTACCTGTTCACCTGTACAGAGCGGTCCAAATACAATTTCTAACTCTGGATATAAGTATTTACTCCGTGAAAGTCTGGCTTATCTGGTTTACATCACTTTAGGCCGTAGGGGAATTCAAGTCAGCGATTATTTACCTAACGCTGAGATTATTACTAAGGTTCTTCAGTGACATATTCAAACTTTGATAGAGAACGCTTTTTACTTGAGCCTGCTAAGCGAGCTGGCCGAACTGAATTTATGCGCGATCGTGCGCGTGTTATTCACTCACTCTCCTTACGAAAGTTAGCAGCAAAAACGCAAGTCGCAGTTCCTTGGGAAAATGATTTTCAACGTACGCGACTTTCGCACTCTTTGGAGTGTGCACAAATTGGGCGAGAGCTTGGTGAATCCCTCGGAGCAGATCCAGATTTACAAGATACGGCCTGTTTAGCACATGATTTGGGGCACCCACCTTTTGGCCACAACGGCGAAGAAGCGTTAGCGGCAATTGCAACAAGTTGTGGTGGCTTTGAGGGCAACGCTCAAAGTTTTCGCTTACTTGTCAGACTTGAAGCAAAAACAATAAACGCGGAAGGTGAAAGTGTTGGATTGAATTTAACGAGGGCTTCTTTAGATGGTGCTACAAAATATCCTTGGCCTCAGTCAGAAGATTCTCGCAAGTTCGGTGTCTACGATGACGATGTTGAAATATTTAATTGGATGCGCGAAGGCGCACCAGCAGGAAAACGCTGCATCGAAGCGCAGATTATGGATTGGTCAGATGATTGTGCTTATTCCGTCCATGATTTGGAAGATGCAATTTATGTTGGTCAAATATCAACAAAAGATTTTGCAAATGACTTGCCTGCGTTGTATCAAGTTATGCTTCAGGATTACCAGAGCGATGCAACGGAAGAAGAGGCATGCGATGCGCTCCAACGTTTAGCTGCGCTTTCGGCGTGGCCACGTTACTTTGATGGAACCCATCGCTCACTTGCACGGTTAAAAGATTCGACAAGTCAATTAATCGGTCGCTTCGTATTAGCTGCAGAGTTAGAAACACGGAGCGTTTACGGCGGCGGTGAGCTTTCGCGGTACAGCGCCAATTTGGAGATTCCACGGGAAGCGAAGATTGAAGTTGATTTCCTTAAGGCCGTCGCGGGCCATTACTTAATTAACGGAGCCCATGCCCAAGATCGATACGCCAAGCAACAGGTAATTATTAATGAATTGGTAGAAATGTTAAGTGCGTGCGCACCAAGAGAGTTAGATTCAACCTTCTTGAAATCGTGGCAAAGCGCAGGAGATAGTTCTGGGCGCTTGCGGGTAATAATCGACCAAATCGCCTCACTTACTGACCCTGGTGCCTATGCCTTACATGCACAACTTTTAGCTTCTCGGTAAGGTTAACTTCTATGAGCGGCCGCATTCGGGATGAAGATGTTGCTTACATCCGCGAGCGCGCACCGATAGATGAAGTAATAGCAGAGTATGTACAACTCAAGAGCGCGGGTGGGGGAGCGAAGAAAGGCTTATGTCCTTTCCACGATGAAAAGACTCCCTCTTTCCATGTAACCCCAAGTAAAGGTTTTTTCCATTGTTTTGGTTGTCAGAGCAGCGGCGATGTTATTACTTTCTTAATGAAGATAGATCATTTAACTTTTTCTGAGACCGTTGAACGCTTAGCCGATCGAATTGGCTACCCGTTGCGTTATGACGATAATTTCAGTGGAGCCGGCCTTTCATCCGGGGTGCGCTTACGATTGATTTCAGCGCATAGTGAAGCAGCTAAGTTTTATCAAGAGCAGCTAAATACTTCACAACAAGCTCAATTTGGTCGCGAATTATTAAGTAAGCGAGGCTTTGATAAAACAGCTTGTCAACAATTTGGAGTTGGTTACTCTCCTAATGAGTGGGATGGATTAACAAAACACTTGCGTGCCCTTGGTTATTCGATTGATGAACTTGAAACTGCAGGACTTTCAAAAATGGGAGAACGTGGGCCAATCGATCGTTTTCGTAATCGTCTCATGTGGCCGATCAAAGATATTTCAGGAGATGTCGTTGGTTTTGGCGCTCGCAAATTAGCAAGTGATGAAGAAGATCAAGGACCTAAATATCTCAATACCCCAGAGACTCCGATTTATAAGAAGAGCCAAATTTTGTATGGTTTGGATGTTGCCAAGAGAGAGATTGCCAAGCGGCGCCAAGCGGTCATCGTTGAGGGTTATACCGATGTAATGGCAGCGCATTTAGCAGGGATTCCTACTGCTGTTGCAACTTGCGGAACTGCTTTTGGCGCGGACCATATTCGCATTTTGCGACGCTTGTTAATGGATGATGACTCTTTTCGCGGTGAAGTTATCTTTACTTTTGATGGCGATGCTGCCGGTCAGAAAGCGGCGCTGCGTGCATTCGCCGAAGATCAAAAATTTGTCACTCAAACTTTTGTAGCAGTCGAACCAAATGGTTTAGACCCTTGCGAACTTCGCCAAGAGAAAGGCGATTTAGCGCTACGTGATTTGATTGCTCGTAGAGTTCCACTTTTTGAATTCGCTATTCGCGCAGAGCTCGCGCACCACAAATTAGATTCCGCTGAAGGGCGCGTAAATGCACTTAGCGCAGCAGCCCCAGTGGTTGCACAAATTAGAGACAAGTCTTTGCGTCCTGAATACACAAGGCTTCTCGCTGGTTGGTTAGGAGTTGAAGTCGAAATAGTTTCAGCTGCCGTTGCGCGAGGCGGTTCGAGTTCTCCGACTCCTCGGGAAGCGAGGGATGAAACTCCGCGCTCGGTTAATTGGCGTCCTGATCCGCATGAGGCACGGTTAATTTTGGAACGTGAAGTTTTGAAAGTGCGAGTTCAAGAACCAGAGCTACTGGGCGCAGGCAATGACGGGTGGGCAAGTATTGAATCGGCAGCTTTTACTCATCCGGCTTACCGAGCATTGCACGAAGTTCTCGATTCAATAGGTTTTGAAGCAAGTATTGATTTGATTTCGGAGATAAATATGAAAGCCCTTTTTACCGAACTCTCTGTAGAACCAATTCGTTCCGATGGCAAGCCAAGTCAAAACTATGTTGCAAGTATCATTGCCAGACTCCGTGAAGTAGCTATTTCGCGTTCTATTGCAGAATTGAAATCGAGCCTGCAGCGCCTCAACCCAATTGAAAATGAGATTGAATATAACGCCGCTTTCGCGCAATTGGTAGCGCTGGAGAGCGCCAGAAGAGGTCTGCATGATTTGGCTACTGGCAGCCTTTAAATCTTGGGCGGATTTCAACCCTTGGGCGAGCGTGCGCTAGAGTTCCACTCCTCCCGCTGGGAGCGTGTAGTCCCTGATAGCTCAACGGCAGAGCAGCCGGCTGTTAACCGGCAGGTTCTTGGTTCGAATCCAAGTCAGGGAGCTTTTAAGATGTGCGCTCAAATACCAAGTGCAATTAGTATGCCTATATGTATCGTTACCGTGGTTATAGCCGCAATGTGAAAGCGTCTTGGCTATCCCAATCAATTTCAATGCGCATTATCCGATTATGGCTTGGATTGACATGGATTTATGCTGGCTGGGACAAAGCCAGTGATTCGGGATTTCTTACTAAAGGTTCGCCCACATTTATTGGTTCACAACTCATAGGTTACTCAACCCAATCACCAATTCATTTCATTTTCAATAAATTAATTGAACACTCCGTGCTTGTTGGAGTTTTTGTTCTATTAAGTGAATTGGTAATTGGAATCGCAACACTTATGTGGATTGCACCGACAACTGCAGCGTTTGCTGGCTTTTCAATGTCTATCGGCTTCTGGTTAGCCAGCAGCTTTCATGTTCAACCATATTTCCTAGCCAGTGATACTGCCTATGCCGTTCTTTGGTTAGCATATTTTTTCACGCTACTTGGAAAACGCCGAAACGTTGGCATCTCGCTCGACCGTCGTGGAGTTATGCGTGTGGTCTCGCTGGGCGCCCTTGCGGTGATCATTGCGGGGTTTGGGAAAATATTTGCAGGGTAAAAGCGACTTGACTGAAAGGGAAATGGAATGTTTTCAACAACAGTAAAAGTAGGCGCTGGCTTTCTCCTTGGGGCCACGCTCGTCGGCGGAATAGCAACGGCTGTAACCTCTTCAAATGGCTCAGTTAACGCTTGCGTAGATAATCGAACCCAAGCGATTTACTTCTCTCGCGATGGGACGTGCAAGAAATCACGGACTGCAATTTCATTGGGTGGAGCGGGGATCGATGTAAAAACAATCGCGGCCACAGTTACCCCTTCAGTTGTGTCAATTAAAGTCAGCTCAGCTGATGGCACTGGTACGGGTTCTGGTTTGATTTATCGAACAAGTGCAACGTCAAGCTTCATTATTACAAATAACCACGTTGTAGAAAGCGCTGCTTCGGAAGGAACTATCTCCGTTGAGTTACTCAATGGAGATGTTATTGATGCAACAATTGTTGGCAGAGATGCAAGTTATGACATTGCAATATTGCAAATTAAACGTGGCAACTTGCCAGTGATTGTTCTGGGTGATTCTTCGAAAGTTAGCGTTGGAGATCCAGTTGTTGCAATCGGTTCACCACTAGGTTTAGCAAGTACTGTTACCAGCGGAATTATTTCTGCAGTTAATCGCCCAGTATCAACGGGAACGAGTAGATCTGAATCCTTCGTTAATGCGATTCAAACTGATGCTGCAATCAACCCTGGCAATTCAGGCGGAGCGCTCTTAGATTCGCAAGGTCGCGTGATTGGAGTGAATTCAGCTATTGCAACGCTTACCTCAGGTGGCTCGAGCGGAAGTATTGGTCTTGGTTTTTCAATTCCCATCAATGAAGCTAAACGCGTCATTGAAGAACTTATTGCAACAGGAAAATCTACCCGTCCAGTACTCGGTGTGTTCTTCGATAGTACCTACACCGGAATAGGCGCTAAAATTCTTAAGTTAAGTGCTGGAGATGGTGCAGAAAAGGCTGGAATTCCAATTGGTTCGGTTATTAAATCAATTGATGGAGTTAGAATTGTCGATAACGTTTCCGCTATAGTAAAAATTCGCTCGTATGCCCCAGGCGCAACAGTCTGGGTGGTTGTTGAATTGGCAACTGGAGCGAGTGCGAGTTTCAAAGTCTTACTTGGTTCGGCTCCATCTAGTTAAAACCATGCACTTTTAATGAGGTGCGAGATAAATAGATGGAAGGTATAGTTGAGCCATGGCGCTCTTTCGTTTGCTCATAACTCTTCCGGACCGACCTGGCTCGTTGGGAACTATTGCATCCGCTATCGGTGCGGCCGGTGGCGATATTCGAGGGATAGTGGTGAAAAAGTACGAGGATGGTCGTGGTTTCGATGATATCACCGTAGCTATTCCTGGTAGCGATCCAACAGATTTAGTAAATGTTTTATCATCCATTGGCGGAGTCGAAGTTCTTTCAATTACCCCAGTCGAATAATTTGCGCGCCTTGACTTGGGAGTGAAGTAAAAAATCGCGGTGCTTTAAATGAACGCGCGAGGTAGGCTGATTTAATCGCCTCTTGCGTTTCTGCAACGCTCTCTTTCTCAAGTAAGGCTATAGCGCTACCACCAAACCCACCACCAATCATGCGAGCACCTAAGGCGCCACATGCCAGAGCTGTATCTACTGCACTGTCGAGTTCGGGGCATGAAACTGCAAAGTCATCACGCAAAGAAATATGGGATGCGTTTAATAGCTCTCCCAGTTTTACAAAATCATTAGCGTTTAAAGCTTCGACCGCCTCCAAAACACGTTGCATCTCGGTAACGGTATGGCGCGCTCTAAGGTATTCGGCGGCGGAGAGATTGCGGCGATGTGAAATCAATTCCGCAATTGTTACATCGCGTAGTGAACTAACTCCAATCTTCTTCGCCGCGCTCTCGCATGAAGCGCGCCGCTTGGAATAACCACTATCAGCTAAAGAATGGTTCACTTGAGTATCAATGATGAGTAGTTCCAACCCATGAGGAGCAATATCGAAAGGAACCATCTTCGTTGTTAAATCACGGCAATCCAAGAGAAGGGCATAACCTGCTTCTGCCATGAGAGATACCGATTGATCCATAATTCCGCAAGGCACGCCGACATATTCATTTTCACCTTTCTGAGTTAAACGTGCCAAAGTTGGCAGATCCAAATTAAATGAGAAGAGAGCGTCCAGCGCCGTTGCTACTGAGCATTCAAGGGCGGCGGATGAAGATAAGCCTGCGCCAAGCGGCACGCGCCCATCGATAAGCAGATCCACCCCTTCACTTAAACCCAACGCCCACATGGCGCTCAAGGCGTACCTTTCCCAGCCACCTGCTAATCCGGGTCTAATTTCATTGAGATTGATTGTGAAAACTTTTTTGCCACGCTGCAACGAGGATATTCGAATTGTTTCTTCATTATTCCTACGCATTGCCGCAAAAGTTCGAGCTTCAATTGCAAAGGGAAGCACGAAGCCTTGGCTGTAATCTATATGTTCGCCAATTAGGTTTACCCGTCCTGGCGCGGCGGCGATGATATCGGGGCGCTGGTGAAAAACTTCAACGAACTTTTCGCTGATCGAAGACATTTTAATTCAAGCTGGCTAGCGTATCGCTGACGATAGAAGTTAAATCGCGAGTCGGATACCAATTGAGTTTCGCCTTGACCTTAGAAATATCTGCAATTAAAACTGCTGGATCACCCGAACGACGTGGTGCATCAACAAATGGAACTTGTTCACCTCGCGCTTTGGTTGCAGCATCTATTACTTGACGCACTGAGTAACCGTCACCACTTCCGAGGTTGTAAATCTCGTGTGTGCCACTAACCAAATTATTGAGAGCAAGAATGTGGGCTTCAATCAAGTCCACTACATGCACATAATCACGGATGCAGGTTCCATCGGGAGTTGGCCAATCGGTTCCGAAAATTTTCACTGGGTTCTCGGTGCTCGCTCGCAAAACATTTGGAATCAAATGAGTCTCTGGGTTATGTCGCTCTGCCAGCCAACCTCGTTCGCCCAGGAGCGCTCCGGCAACATTGAAATATCGCAGTGATGCTGCAGCTAACCCATGCACCTTACTCTCGCTCGTTAAAATTTGATCAATCACTAGCTTTGTCGCGCCATAAGGATTTGTTGGCAACGAATGAGCGTTCTCAAAAATCGGCACACTTTTCGGTTCTCCGTAAACCGCAGCAGATGAAGAGAAAACGATTTTATCAATCGCTTTTCTACGCATTCGATCAAGTAAATTAATCGTGCCACCAACATTTACTTCCTTATATAAGGCGGGCTTTTCCACCGATTCACCCACGAGGGATTTGCCTGCGAAATGAATGACCGCCGCAACTCCATCGAGGGCCTGATCGAGAGCATCGCTATCGAGCAACGAACCTTGAATAAAACGGACACCTTCCGGGAGGCTATCTGGATGCCCTGTGCTGGCGTCATCTAAAACCGTAAGTTCATAACCTTCTTTGCGCATTATTTCTACCGCAGTTGAACCGATAAATCCCGTTCCGCCAGTTATTAGTACGCGCATGGTTTAAAGCTTTACATCCCGAAGTTGGGCTGCAGATTGCTCAGGGCGCATATCCATAATGAAGGCGCCCATAGCAGATTCAGAGCCTGCTAAGTATTTTAATTTTCCAGGTGCGCGGCGCACGCTAGTGATTTGCCAATGCAACCGCATGAGCTCGCGCCCAGCGCGTACAGGTGCTTGGTGCCATGCGGCGATGTAAGCCATTTCGATTCCAAAAACACCATCTAGACGTTTCATTACATCGAGTGCGATGGCAGGAAAAGTTTGGCAATCTTCTTCATTTAATCCAACCAAATCTGCAACTGGGTTAAGGGGGGCAACGTGGATTTCAAATGGATAGCGGGCGGCATAAGGAACAAAAGCTATCCAACGATCGTTACGCGCAACAATGCGTTCTTCATCTCGGATTTCACGCGCGAGGATTTCGTCAAATAGAACTTTTCCAGTGCTCTCCTGATAACTCTTCGCTGCCGTTAGCATTTTTTCAACTTTGGGCGGAATATATGAATAGGCATAAATTTGTCCATGTGGGTGCGCCAAAGTAACACCAATTTCTTCGCCGCGGTTTTCAAAGGGTGCTATATGTTCAATAAAAGCAAGGCGCGAAAGTTCGGCCGTGCGATCTCGCCATGCTTCGAGCAAAGTGCGAACGCGAGCAGGGGATAAATCTTTGAAGGATTGCCCGTGATCGGCGGTGAAAACGATAACTTCACATTTTCCAGCTGCGGTTCCTAAATCAGTATCTGGCCCAACTTGGACAGGTAGCGCCCAATCTCCAACTGGTGGGCGTAGCGATGGCGAGCGATTATCAAAAACTACAACTTCAAAATCGCTTTCAGGGATTTCGGTTAATAACTCACCTCTCGTTGGACAGAGCGGACATAACTCTTTAGGCGGAAGAAATATTCGACCTTGTCGGTGCGCTGCCATGACCACCCACTCATTTACAAGTGGATCTAACCTGAGCTCCCCGATAGGTGGTTCTTCTTCGCTAGGGCGTTGGTCTGTTGCAGCGCGCACTTGGTTGCGTGTGTCGTAATAGCGAATGGTGCGACCGTCGGCCATCTTGCGGTCACTCCGCCTGACCCCCGCACCAATCGCCTTAAACTCTGCCATAGTGTCGATACTCTACCTCCAACCACCAGACGTGGTGGTTCAGGCAAATAGTTGCTTCTCATAAAATGGGTGGTACTATCCATTTTATGAGAACTTCTCCGCCGCAACAGCTCCCTATTTTTCGTTCATCCAACCAAGCTCGTATCTTATTCGCTGTCTCTTATGCGAGGAGCCTAATGACCTTGGCGGATATATCCGAATCAACCAAGGTGCCTTACGCGACGGTCCACCGTGAGGCGAGACGGCTGATTGATGCAGGAATATTTAATGAAAATAAAATTGGGAATACTGTTGTCGTAGAGTTCAATCCAGATTCACCTATGACGCTCCCTTTACGTCAACTCATTGAAACCGCACTAGGTCCGGTACCAATTCTTAAGGATCTGCTCTCCAGAATCGATGGTATCGCCGCCGTATATATTTTTGGTTCTTGGGCAGCTCGAACTTCAGGGATCTCTGGCCCTCCACCCGCTGACATTGATGTCATTATCATCGGCAACCCTGAAGTTGGTGAAATTTACAAAGCGTGTAGATCGGCTGGATTGCGCTTGCGCCAAACCGTGAACCCGATTCTTATGGGCGAGAACGAATGGCGTGAGCCGAGCGCCTTTAATGAAAGTATTAAATCGCGCCCACTGGTTACGGTGATAGATGAATTGATTGGAAGCAGATGAAACCGAAACAACTAACTAAAATGCAGCTATCCAAAATTGAGGAGATGGTCGCGACAGGTCGATTGCGCACCGAATCGATCGACGCAGATAAAGCAGCGCGTTTTATTCTTCAGGCACAACAAGCAGCAATTGAGTTAAGTTCGATGAGGGTTGCCCATATGAAGTACGACGCTGCCTACAACGTGTGCCACGATGTAGGGGAGGCGCTATTTGCGGCATATGGTTACCGTGCTGGCACCGGAGACGGAGCGCATATTGCCCTTGGGCAATTTATGACATTCATTATTGAAAGACACCCTGCTGCGGAGGCTGTTGAAGACTTCGATTCACTTCGACAAGCAAGAAACGGCTTGCGCTACCGTGCATCACCCATCAGCAAGCGTGAGGCAGACTTTGCCGAGAATGTGGCACAAACTCTGATTAGGGAAGCACTTCTTATATTAGTGACAGAATAGCGGAGCAGAACAACTTAGGTTTTACAACCGCTCACCGCTCACCGCGGACCATTGCACCAAGGCGCGGTTAGGCAAGATCGATAGCTTTTTTCCAACCTGCATAACCCTTCGCCCGCTCCGCTAGCGTTGAAGTCGAAGACCATCGCCGTGGTTCTTCGCGCCATTGTTTTTGGATTTCTTGGGGCGCGGCCCAGAAACCAACTGCCAGACCTGCCGCGTAGGCCGCACCAAGAGCCGTGGTTTCTATAATTGCG
>JBCKHR010000022.1:0-15485 GCA_038905755.1 Candidatus Planktophila sp. | reverse complement strand
ACTTCTACTCCAATTCGATCGCCCCATGTTCGCAATTGTGCGCCGGCGGCGGCACGAAAAGTATCGGCTGCCGCTAGCAGGACCGAGTAGTTTTCGGACTTAAGCGTTGCCGCGAGTTTTGCCACCGAAGTTGTCTTACCAGTTCCATTGACTCCAACAACCATGATTGTGGTTGTGTCAATATTTTTTGCCATTGTACGAGGCGCTTTGCAGAGATTTTCTGCCAGAATTTCTCTAAGGGCTTGCTCCGCGTTCTCGCTTTTAATTTTCTTGGCCTTGCTAATAAATTCGCGAGTAAGGTTTGGTCCTAAATCTGATTCCAATAATTCGCGTTCTAGCTCTTCCCAAGCAACGCCGCTGAAATCAGAGGTCCCCCTGATTTTTGAAATGACTTTGCTGAAGAATCCCATTAATTGGCAGCTGATTCGCGAAGCCGTTGAGAAATTACTTCAGTCACACCGTCCCCGCGCATGGTGACGCCATATAGAGCATCGGCAATTTCCATCGTGCGCTTTTGGTGGGTGATGATGATCAACTGCGAGCTGGCGCGTAGCTCTTCGAAAATGATAAGCAAGCGACCAAGGTTTACATCATCTAACGCTGCTTCTACTTCATCGAGCACATAGAAGGGACTTGGGCGGGCTTTAAATATCGCAATCAACATTGCAGTAGCAACTAACGCCTTCTCTCCTCCGGAAAGTAGCGATAACCTTTTGATTCGCTTACCAGGTGGGCGAGCTTCAACATCAACACCACTATTGATCGGATCATCCGGATTCGTCAATATCAAACGGCCATCTCCACCAGGGAAAAGCCGAGCAAAAATATCTTCGAAGTGGCGCGCGGTGGCTTCATAGGCTTCCATAAAGATTCGCTGTACTCGTTCATCAACCTCTTTGACAATTTCGAGAAGGTCCTTCTTGCTCCTCTTCAAATCCTCGAGTTGTTCGGCCAAGAATTTTAAACGTTCTTCAAGGGCCGTGAACTCTTCGAGTGCAAGTGGGTTGATTTTTCCTAGTAAGGCAAGTGAGCGTTCGCTCACGGATAAACGTTTCTCTTGTTGATCGCGGCTATATGGAATCAATTCGGTTGCAATAATTTCGCCAGTTTCAGTTTCAAAGAAAGTTGGAACATCTTTATCTGGGCCGTATTGGGCAATTAGAACCGTTGTATCAATTCCAAATTCTTCAACGGTCTTAGCTTGCAAGTTTTCAATGCGTAAACGTTGTTCTGCGCGAGCAATTTCGTCGCGATGCACACTCGTTGTTAATTGCTCTAGCTCAGAAGTTAACTCTCGACCTCGAGCGCGGACGGTGAGAGTTTCACCTTCGCGCAAGGTACGAGATTCTTCTAAGCGTAAACGCTCCGTTGATGCTTTCGCAATGGATCGCTCAATGTGAATAAGAACTTCATACGCCGCTTGTGCGATTGCTCGTGAAATTACTGCTCCACGCGCACGTGCGCTACGTCTAGAAACTACGCGCTCGGATGCTTCACGCTCATTCTTAGCGCTCTCTTCTAGCGAGAGTGCACGCGTGGCAACGGAACCAACGCGTTCTTCAATAGTGCGCACGGCAAGGCGCGCTTCGACTTCGGTAGTTCGCGCGTTAGATACTTCATTGCGCAAAAATTCAGTATGAGTGTGATCAGGTTCGCCAATTTCACCTCGTTGGCCTAATTGATCCTGAGCAATAACCAACTCTTCTTCGTCACGAGACACCGCGCTTGTCGCTGCGGTTATTGAAACGTTTAAGCGTTCTACTTCAGCGGTTGCGGACTTCATGTTCTGGCTGGCAAGCGCTAGCGCTTCAGTGAGCGCTGCAATACGCGCATCTGATTCGTTTAACTTTCCAAGGGCTCCATCATAAACGCTTTGGCAAGTAGCAACTTCGAGCGTTGCAGAAGAAATTTCAAAACGCAAACGATCACACTTATGGGTCGTGTCAATTAAGCTGCGTTCTAACTCTTCAATGAACGCTTTAATTTCGATGAGAGAAGTTGAAGATTTTGATCCCCCTCGAACACGGTTCGCAGTTATTACATCCCCATCGCGAGTAACTACAGTTAGCATCGGATGTTGCCTAAGAATATCTTGCGCGCCACGTACGGAGTCGACCACAACCGTGGAGGCCAATAGCGATTCAAGGAGTTCGGCAATTTTATGCGATCGAATATGTGCCGTGATGGGATTTAGCCCGCCCGGAACCACGGCAGCGTGAGTAAGTAAACCAGGTTGGTACACGAGCACTTCAGCTTGCCCTAGATTTTCATTTCTTAAAGTAGTAAGGGCGATAATCGCAGTATCAAGGTCGCGCACTACCAGGGCATCAGCGAGAGTTCCGAGAGCACCAGCAGCAGCAGCTTCCCAACCAGAATCGATTTCTATTAGAGAGGTGATACTTCCAAGAATATTAACCCCGCGTGAATCGCGCAGCAGGGCAACGCCACCAACTCGATTTTGTGAAGTCAGTTTTATTGCCTCTAACTTAGATTCAGCCATGCTTTTCTCGCGATCAGTTGACCGCTCGGATTCAACTAAACCTTGAAGTGCTGATTTTGATAAGTCGAGCGCGCGTCTTGCATTTTCAAATTGGCCATCAAGACCGTGTTCACCTGAATCTGCAGTAGCAATTTCTAACTCAAATCCGGCGTACGTGCGATGTCCGCTCTCAACTCGACTCATAGCTTCATTACGCGCGTTAGTTAAGCGAGTGACTTCTTCGGTCATCGCATCAAGTCGCGCAGCTAAAGATTTAATGTGGCCCTCTTGGCGTGCAGTACCTTCGCGCGCATCAGCGATCGCGCGCATGGCCGCAGCTATTTTATCTTCATCTAAACGAAGGGCGGTTTCAGCCCTTGCTAGATCTAGCGTTGTTTGCGATAACCCTTGTTGAGCTTCAATAACACCTAGCCGAAGTGCACGCTCTTCAACGCGAAGAGTTTGGGCTTCACGTTCAATGCTCTCTGGGTCGCGTCCAGACAATCGCGCTTCATCGGCTTCTTCAGCTAAGAAACGTGAACGCTCTTGCGCCAAACTTTGCGTCCCGCGAAATTTTTCACGGAGTGAGTTAAGTTGATAATACGTCTCTTGCGCTCGAACAAGGCGCGGACCTTCCAGGGCAGTTTGCAAATCAAGAGTCTCTTCGCGCTTTCGAACTGCATCCAACGCGCTTTCAACGCCGGCGCGACGTTGACGTAAAGCGTTTTCATCTGCAACTTCAGCATCTAAAGTTTTTGAGAGCGAAATATAATCATCGGCAAGTAACCGCAACTTTGCATCTCGTAAATCTGCTTGAATTGTCGCCGCTTTCTTAGCAACTTCGGCTTGTTTCCCCAGCGGACGAAGTTGGCGACGCAACTCACCAGTTAAATCTTGAACACGAGCAAGGTTGACTTGCATTGAGTCAAGTTTGCGTAACGCTTTTTCTTTGCGCTTGCGGTGTTTTAAAACTCCTGCGGCTTCTTCAATCAAACCTCGACGCTCTTCTGGGGTTGCCATCAAAATCGCATCAAGTTGACCTTGACCAACAATTACGTGCATTTCGCGACCGATTCCGGAGTCGCTTAATAGCTCTTGAATATCTAAAAGTCTCGTTGCTTCACCGTTTATTTGGTATTCACTTTGGCCATTACGGAAAAGAATGCGAGAAATAGTTACTTCGGTAAATTCAATTGGGAGCGCGCCATCGGTGTTATCAATTGTTAATGAAACTTCCGCTCGACCCAGCGGGGCACGTGCGCTCGACCCAGCGAAAATAACATCTTCCATTTTCCCGCCGCGCAAGGATTTCGGACCTTGCTCGCCCATTACCCAAGTAAGAGCGTCTACAACATTTGATTTTCCTGAACCATTTGGACCCACCACGCACGTGATACCAGGCTCGAAGCGCAGCGTCGTGGAAGAGGCAAAGGACTTAAAGCCCTTGAGAGTGATGCTCTTCAAATACACACGGTAAACCTATCGTCTTAAGGGGCTACTTTCTAAACAGAACGAGCTCAAGCCTCTGCCTCCTTCAGGCTTTCATAAGCCTTACGAGCAGCAACTTGTTCGGCTTCACGCTTGCTCTTACCGCTTCCTTCGCTGAGTGCAACTCCCTCAAGCATTGCAGTAGCGCAGAAATCTTTATCGTGATCTGGACCGGTTTCCGTAACGAGATATTCCGGTGCACCTTTCCCAAGGCTTGCAGCAAGTTCTTGAAGTGCGGTTTTTCCATCAAGACCTGCTCCACGCGCAACTGCACTCTCAATAGTCGATGAAATTAAATCCTTAACTATTTCAGAACACTTAGCAAAACCAAATTGTAAATAGATTGCGCCGATCAACGCTTCTAGTGCATCGGCCAAGAGAGAATTCTTATCTCGCCCACCCGTAACTTCTTCGCCTCTGCCTAAGCGAATAAGTTTTCCAAGTTCTAGTTCACGCGCTATATCAGCCAGCGCGCGCATATTTACTACGCCAGATCTCAAGGGTGATAAACGACTCTCATCTAAATCTGGATAGCGAGCGTAAAGTTCTTCGGTAACAATTAATCCAAGAACTGAATCGCCTAGAAACTCTAAACGTTCATTAGTTTCGGAATTTCCCGACTCGTATGCAAATGAGCGATGAGTAAATGCCAATTGAAGTAATGAGGGTTCTAACTCAACACCCAATCGCTTAATTAGCATCGATGGCAGATTAGACCTCTATTACCTGACGCCCGTTATAAGTCCCACAGGTAGGACATGCAGTGTGTTGCAACTTTGGCTGCTTACACGCTGGGCATGCGCCTAGCGCTGCTGGCGTCGTTTTCCACTGGCTACGGCGTGAGCGCGTCTTTGAACGCGACATTTTTCGCTTTGGTACTGGCATCTCGAGTTACTTCCAATCGTGAGCACGCTTTTCGTTTCGCGCAAGAGCATAAGTATCCCCCAAATGCCTCAATTCCTAAAATCGAGGTTGATAGTGCCCAAACTGGCCCAACGGGCATCGATAACCTCATGAGCGTGCCCTTGCGGTAGAAGCGACCATTTCACTCCACATTCAGAGCATAGGCCTTCACAATCTTGGCTACAGAGGGGGTTGATTGGAAGGGCCAAAACAATTACATCTCGCAGTGGAGCTTCGAGATCCATGAGATCTCCATCCATATATAGCTCATCATCAACTTCTAACTCATCGCTTTGGACGGCGCGTCTCTTCTTGCTGCCGCGTTCTGATTTGCTCTCATAGAAAAAAAGCTCCTGAATCGAGCGATCGATTTTGACTTCAACTCTCTCTAAACAACGGATACATTCGCCGATCGCAGTGGCATAAACCTGCGCAGTAAGAAGGATGCCTTCAGTAACTGATTCAAGGCGAGCATCAACTTCAATAACCTCTCCGGCTGGGATAGAAATTAATTCCCCGCCCATTTTTTCCGGTGCAATTAAATCAAGTTGATACTCCTTGTACTCCCCCGCGCGGCGGGGCAATTCATGCGTGTTAAGTTTATAAATATCGCCCGGGCGGACCATGGCCCCTACTCCTTATCGGAAAGTTGAGAAAGAACATCCTTATCTTGCGCGCCGGCTAAACGATCTCGCCCTCGTGCTACAGCATCCATTGTCTTATTGAGGATAACCTCTAGCGTTGCAAGACGACTATCAATGTACTCTTCAACTTCGAGCCGTTCTTCGGCTGCGGTAGTTCGCACGTCATCTAAAATTCTCTTTCCTTTATCACGCGCTGATTGAACAATGGCTGTCTGCTCAACCATCCGCGCAACTTCTTCACGCGCAATAGCAATCAAATTTTCAGCGCTGGCGCGACCTTCTTCGATAACGCTCTCTTTCTGAGCCAACAAAGTTTGAGCAGCTGCCAGGTCCACCGGTAGCGCCGCACGCGCATCATCTAGAACTTCTAATAATTCACCACGATGGAGAACGCAGGAAGCAGAAAGTGGAACGCTACGCGCCTCTTCAACCATCGTGATTGCCGTGATTAATTTTTCAATTGACTCCATGGTCATATCCCTGCTACTCGATTTTTTAAAGCTTGGTTAACGTTCGAAGGAACCATCGTTGAGACATCTCCGCCGTAGTGAGCTAACTCTTTAACGATGGAAGATGAGAGAAACGAATGCGACGGCGCGGTGGCCATCAACATAGTTTCAACACCAGAACCCTGCAAATTCAGTTGAGCCATTTGCAACTCGTAATCAAAATCGGTTACAGCTCGCAGACCTTTGACTATGGCTTGAATTGAATTTCGTTTGCAATAATCCACAAGTAGCCCGCTCCAAGAGTCAACGGTGACATTGCCAAACTTTGAAGTATTTTCGCCAATCATTTCAATTCGCTCGGCGACGGTAAAAAGACTAGCTTTTGTCCGATTCTCTAAGACAGCAACGACGACTTGGTCGAAGTGTGCGCAAGCGCGTTCGATGATGTCGAGGTGGCCATATGTAATTGGATCGAAGGATCCAGGGCAAACTGCGCGTCTCATGGAGTCAACGCTAGCAAGTGAGGCGCCAGTTATCCATTCTCGCCCTTGAAATCGGGCTTGTAATGAGCATAATAAATGGTTGCCAGCCCGTATCTGCGTTCGCGAACGGCTTCAAATTGCGCAGGCCACGAAAAGTGCGAACCCTTAGTCGTTCGCTCAACTGCAATATATGCGCCATCTTTTAAGAAAGACCCTATGTGTAATTTTGAAAGCACTTCTTCGAGCTCTTCATCTGGAAAATCATAGGGAGGGTCAACGTAAACAAGGTGATATGTATCGTGTGGCGGATCCGATAAAAATTTTTGCGCCGATGTTGCGTACGATTGAAATTTTCCACTAGGAGATGATTTGCTAACTAGCTCTGAATTTAGCGCAATAGTTTCTTGCGCTTGCCAATCTTGTTCAACCGCATGTACCAGGGTTGCCCCCCGTGAGAGCGCCTCTAACCCAATTGCTCCAGAACCAGCAAATAAATCTAAAACATGTAGTCCATGAAAATCGCCGAACTCTGAAGTTAGTGATGAAAAAACCCCTTCCCGCGCACGATCAGATGTAGGGCGGGTTGCACCGCCAACGGCTCCCAATGCGCGACCTTTCGCAACTCCAGCGATTATGCGCATTAGCTCAACCCTTATCCAAGAAGTCGATGGCAGCATCGCGCTGCAAAGCATCCAACTCAGCCTTAAGTAAAGGATGGTTGCGTAACCCTGCTCCACTTCCGATAATTGATTCTGCATCGCTCCGTGCTCTATCGATTAAATCTTCGTCACGCAGAACGCGCAACAAACGTAAATGGGAGCGGGTACCAGATTGACTGGATCCAAGCACATCGCCTTCACGTCGTTGCTCTAAGTCAATTCTAGAGAGCTCGAAACCATCAACGCTTGCCGTCACTGCTTCTAGCCGTTGCCGAGCAGGCGAGCCACTAGGTGCGCCAGTAACAAGTAAACATAGACCAGCTGAAGTTCCGCGTCCTACCCGGCCACGCAATTGATGTAACTGCGAAATGCCAAAACGATCGGCATCCATAATGACCATAACAGTTGCATTTGCAACATCGACTCCAACTTCAATAATCGTCGTTGAGACCAGCACATCGATCTCGCCTGCTGCGAAAGCGTTCATTGTCGCCTCTTTTACTTCCGCGCTCTGGCGTCCGTGTAATGGGAGAAGACGGAGCCCCGATAAAGCCCCATTGGCCAAAGCAGGTGCGAGCTCTTCGACGCTGGCTAACGCGCTAGCGGGATCACCAAAGAGAAAATCTAAATCGGCATCCTCACAAGTACCAGTGCTGATGCGAGGTACAACTACGTATGCTTGATGACCCATTGCAACTTCTTCCCTGATACGGTTCCAAGCGCGTTCTAAATATTTTGGTTTCTCTAACACGGCAATAAGGTGTGTTCTGATTGGTTGGCGACCTAGCGGTAGCTCGCGCAGCGTTGAAACATCTAGATCTCCGAAAATGGTCATGGCTACCGTTCTTGGGATCGGAGTTGCAGTCATAACCAAAAGGTGAGGGGGTCTCTCTGCTTTCTCCTTAAGTGCATCGCGTTGCTCGACTCCAAAGCGATGCTGCTCATCGACAATTATTAAACCCAGATCATAGAATTCAACTTTTTCACTTAGTAGCGCATGGGTTCCGATAACAATGCCGGCTTCACCTGATGCAGTTAACGCCAAAGCTTCTTTACGCGAAGCCGCGCTCTGTGAACCGGTAATAAGCGTTACTTGCGTAGCGCTTTGGGTTGAACCCAACATTCCACCATGAGCTAGCGGCCCTAATAATTTTGTAATCGTTCGCAAATGTTGTGCCGCAAGAACTTCGGTAGGGGCAAGAAGAGCTGCTTGTCCCCCGCTATCGATGACTGCAAGGGCTGCGCGAATTGCAATGACTGTTTTCCCCGAGCCAACTTCGCCTTGAAATAATCGATGCATCGGATATCCATGTGATAAATCACTTTCGATTTCACTAGCAACGCTCTTCTGACCTGCCGTTAACTCGAACGGCAGGTGCGCATCGAAGGCAGCTAGGATCCCTCCAGATCTAGGCGCCCGAGATTTCGTAGTAAGTTTTCGTAACTCATTTCTCCGCAAAACTAAAAGTGATTGCAGTAAGAACGCTTCATCAAAAGTTAAACGTTCACGTGCGAGCTGCGCACTGCCTAGGTCAGCGGGTTGATGAACTTGAACGAGGGCTGTCGCAAGCGTTGGATATCCATGTGAGCTTCGAATTGCCTCTGGCAGAAAATCTTCTACCTCATCCAGTGAAGCGATTGCCAAACTGACGCATTGAGCAATTTTCCATGAAGGTAACTTCGCAGTTGCGCTATAAAGCGGAAGGTATTTGCCGGCAAAACCTGCTACCGCCATCTCTACATCGCTACCATCAGGAATCAATTCATAATCTGGGTGAGATAATTGGCGTTTGCCTTTGAATACTCCTACTTTCCCAGCGAAAAGTCCTTGCCGCCCAACGCGTAAATCCTTCTCGCGCCAACCTTGGTTAAAGAAAGTTAACGATAACTTTGCACTTCCATCAGTAACTACAACTTCAAGGATGTTGCCTTTACGTCCGGGAATCACGCGATTGGTTGAACTATAGATTTGCGCAAGAATTGTGACTTCATCGCCTTCTGCAAGGGCTGCGATATCTGATAACTCCCCGCGAGCAACATAGCGTCGTGGATAGTGGCGCAAAAGGTCGCCAATTGTTCGCATCGAGAAAGCCTTCTCGAGAACTACCGCTGTGCGCGCACCTACCACACCGGCCAATTTGCTCCCAAGGTTAGACACGGAGATATTCTCTCGCTAATAGAAGTAAAATGGCGATTAGCGCTTATGGCACCCCTATTGCTACCCTTGCCCCTTATTCACGAGCCCTTCGGGGCAGATCTCTAAGGAGTACCGCTGTGGCAGCAACATGCGATATCTGTGGCAAAGGGCCCAGCTTTGGCAATAACGTTTCACACTCTCAAGTAAAGACTCGTCGTCGTTGGAATCCAAATATCCAACGCGTCCGTACCATGATCGGTGGAACCCCTAAGCGTCAAAATGTTTGCACTTCATGTCTTAAGGCCGGAAAAGTTACTCGCTAATTTTTTTAATTGAAATGGCGCCAGCTTTCTGGCGCTTTTTTCATTTCTACCCCAAGTAAACCCTCACCGCATTGGACTTGGCCAATAAGAAAACCACCAAGATTTCTTCCAGTTGCAAGGAAGACATGATCTTCGCCCCCCGCAAGAATCCATTGCCAGACATCTTGCCCATGGCAATGGGCTAGCTCTTGGAGTTGAGCAAATTCAGGGTGGCGTGCAATCTTGCTCTGGTCAATGGCAAGGGCTGCGCCAGAAGCCTGCGCTAACGCTTGGCCTTGAATCAGTAAGGCATCACTAATATCGCACATAGCGCTCGCTTGGTTCTGGGCAAATGCAATAGCGCTTTGATAATCAACGCTTGGAGCCGAGAACTCAGAGAGTGCATAGAGCTCCAAATCGCTTTCGAATACGCGCTCTTGTTGCGATAAATACAAACCTGCCGCCGACCAGCCAGGTAATGAGGAGATGTATATCTCATCGCCTACTCTTGCGCCGCTCCGTGAAATATTGCGTCCCGCGTCGCCAATTGCAGTGGCTGCAATAACAATATTTTCGCCTCGTGCGATATCGCCGCCTACGACTTGGACCCCGCAACTATTTCCTTCGTGGGCAATTCCGAGAGCAAGCTCTTGGATCCATTCCAAGGGCTCATTGCCGGTAAGTGAGAGTGCAACTAGTAAATATTTAGGAGTACCACCCATCGCATAAATATCTGCCAGATTAGCTGCACAGATTTTTCTGCCAATTTCAAAAGCGCTACTCCACTCGCACTTGAAGTGAGTACCCTCAATAGCCATATCTGTAGTCAGAACGATTCGTTCGCTAGATGCGACAACGGCAGCATCGTCGCCAATTCCAATCTCAACTCCCCTTCGAGATGTTCCGAAAATCTTCGCAAGGCTTGCGATTATTTGATCCTCATCGAAATTCATAGAGCTAAGCCTAATAGAGTTGTAAACCCACTAGTAAGCCTGCGCCTTTCTGCTGTAACGTTTGCACTTGAAGGAAAGGAAATCCAATGTCAATACGGGCCTACATTTTGATTCAAACCGAGGTCGGGAAAGCATCGAGTGTTGCCAAAGCAGTTTCGGCAATTGCTGGCGTAACTTTCGCTGAAGGCGTCACCGGTCCTTACGACGTCATCATGCGCGCAGAAGCGCCAAGCATGGAAGAATTTGGTCGTCTCATTCTCTCTAGAGTCCAAACTGTCGCAGGCATCACTCGCACTTTGACTTGTCCAGTTACCTATTAATTCCCCAATACTCCATTTTCGCGCGTAAGCGCCTTTGCAATCAACGCGTTGATGATTTCTGTAAATCCCAGACCACTTGCTCTCCACATTTTTGGGAAAACCGAAGTAGATGTAAATCCTGGCGCTGTGTTGAGTTCGTTGATAAAAATTTCACCGTTATCGCTATAGAAAAAATCTACTCGAGCGAACCCGCTACAACCTAACGCTTTGAAAGCACGAATCGCGCTATTGCGAATCTCTTCACTGATCTCTGCTGGAATCTGGGCAGGCAATTCAATACGTGTTGCTCCATCTAAATACTTAGCTTCAAAATCATAAAACTCAAAACGCGAATCAATTATTATTTCACCGACAATAGAGGCTCGCACTTCGCCATCAATTTCTAAAACCGCACACTCAATCTCTCTCGCCTTTACTGCAACTTCGATCATTGCTTTACGATCAAATGTATAGGTATCAGTTATAGCTGCTGCTAGCTCTTGGGCACGCTTAACTTTATGAGTACCGCGACTTGATCCACCGCGTGCTGGTTTAACAAAAACAGGGTAACCCAATTGATCTACTTGCGATTGCACTTGCGCGCGTGATGCTTCCCAATCTTCACGCGTTGCTACAAATCCAGGTACCACCTTCATTCCCGCTGCAGCAAAAATTGGTTTAGCAAATGATTTATCCATCGCAACTGCCGAAGCGAGAACTCCGCTACCTACATAAGGCAGATTTGCCATCTCGCAAAATCCTTGAATAGTTCCGTCTTCACCGTAAGGACCATGCAAAATTGGAAAAACAACATCTATGTTGAGTTTTACCCCGTCAACTGAAAACCCATGAATATCGGCAACTATCTCGGGCGCGCGCGCGTCAACTTCCGGTAAAACACCATCTTTAATTTCTAAAGTCGAATCAGATGACATACGTACCCATCGCCCAGATTTCGATATGCCTATCAGTTCAAAGCTATATAAAGAGGAATCTAGACTCGCGCGAATTCCGCCCGCCGATATGCATGAGATTTCGTGTTCGCTGCTACGTCCACCAAAAATTATTGCAATCGTTTTCTTACTCATCGTATGAAATTCTCGCCTTTCGTTGTGATGGCCATCAGTCGTTGCAACGCTTCGACAGGGGTAATTGTGCCAGTAACAACATCAGCCACGGCTTCAATTACCGGCACTTCGATTCCAACACGATGGGCAATTTCTACAATCGCGCTCGAAGAGTCGACGCCTTCGACAGTCTTAGAGACGTGGATTCGCGCTTGCTCTATCGAACCCGTACGGCCCAGAATTTCTCCAAAGGTTCGGTTCCGCGAGAGCGGTGAGCCGCAACTCGCGACAAGATCGCCCATACCTGCCAGACCGGCAGCGCTCAATGGGTCAGCGCCATGGGCTGCGCATAATCGAGCAACTTCATTTAGCCCGCGAGTAATTAACATTGCTTGAGTGTTCTCACCGAAGTTCATCCCGATAGAAATTCCAACTGCTAACGCAATAACACTTTTGATTGCGCCGGCTAGTTCGCAGCCCAAAACATCTACTGATGTATAGACGCGGTAATACGGTGTTGCGAAAAGTTCCTGAATATATTGCGCTAACTCCAGCGTTGGGGCTGCAGCCACCGCCCCAGCAGGTTGGCGCAAAATCAACTCTCTAGCTAAATTTGGCCCAGTAATAATGGCAACTTTTTCACTACCTGTAATTTCGGTAATGACTTCTGTCATGCGCTTTAAGGTGCTCCTTTCAATACCTTTAAGCGTGGAAATATAAGTTGCATCCTCAGCCATGAGCGGTTTCCACTCAATGAGCTCTTCGCGTAATTTCTGTGCAGGAATTGCCAGAACATAGTTCTTGGAATGGCCAAACGCCTCATGTAAGTCTGAAGTAGCTCGCAAATTCGACGGAAGTATCACTTCATCTAGATATTTTTTATTTGTGTGGTCTGAATTAATCTCTTCAACGATCTTTGCATCTCTTCCCCAAATCAAGACGTCATTTCCAGCATCACATAAGAGTTGAGCGAGTGTGCTCCCCCAAGAACCTGCGCCCAGAACAGTTACTGAACTCATCGACGCTTCTTCTTAAAATTTCCAGTACGTGGCAAACTAGATGTATGCGGATCAAAGATTATCTCCGGTCTTTTCTCACCACGAATTTCTTCTAGCAAGGAAGTCACCTCGCGCATTACAAAGGCCGTTGCTTCGATCAATGCGTTCGGTTCATTTTCTCTCCCATACCATTGTGATAAATCCAAAGCTTTCCCTGCATGGACATGTATTTGCGTGCGTGGAAAAAATTTAATTTTCTTTCCATAGGTTGGCATAACTATTTGATTGCCCCATTGCGCAACAGGAATCACCGGAGAGCGCGTAATAATGGCTAAACGCGCCAACCCTGTTTTAGCAACCATGGGCCAATGGTTGGGATCTCGCGTGAGAGTCCCCTCTGGGTAAATTCCGAGCAAATGGCCAGCTCCAAGAATTGCTACCGCATGATCAATGGCCTTGGCTGCATTGGCGCTCTCGCGTTCTACCGGGATTTGCCCTGCAGCAAGGAAAATTTTTCCTAGGATTGGGACTTGAAAAATTTCAGATTTACCTAAATACCGCGGAGCTCTCCCGTTCCTAAAGAGAAAATGGGTAAAAAAGAGGACGTCGATATAGGAGGTGTGATTACTGGCCACAATAACGGGGCCACTCTTTGGAATATTTTCCCCGCCTTGCCAGTCGCGTTTAGCGATAAAATTCAAAATCGGGATCGCAATTCGCGTACAAATCTTAAAAGTCAGATTTGTCCCAAGTGGGTACCCCTGTGGTGGAGCGTACGAAATCTTCAACTCCGACATGCGCACAATGTTACTTGGTTCCCTCATTATTGAAATAATAAAGCGGAGCCAGATATCTCTGACCCCGCTCTAATTTTATTGTTAAGAGAGTTACTTCTTCTTAGCTTTCTTTACCACCTTAGCTACCGGAGCTTTCTTAACTACTTTCTTGACTACTTTCTTGACTACTTTCTTAGCTGCCTTCTTGACTACAGGCTTAGCTTTTACCACCTTGACTACTGGCTTTGGTGCTGGCTTTGGTGCTGGCCCAAGCTTTCGTGCACCTGAGACCATATCTTTCAAACCCTTTGCAGGCAAAAAGCGAGCCTTCTTTGAAGCTTTGATCTTGATCGTTTCACCCGTGAAAGGGTTACGTCCCATGCGAGCTTTGCGATCTACCTTCTTGAACTTGCCAAAATCGTTGATCATTACATCTTCACCCTTTACGAGTGAGCGAACGATAGTGTCAAAAACAATCTCTACAGCGTGAGCTGCTTCTTTCTTGCTGCCGTTGAAGTGTGGTTGCAACGCAGCAATGAATTGGGCCTTATTCATTGAATCCCCTTATTACGCGTAATAGTTAAACAATTGCTTAACTTAACTTCAAACTTACGCGTAAAAGCACCATCTTTATGTTATTAAGTAAGGCGTGTCGCAATAAAAAATAAGCGTTCTGAGAGAAAAACCCTTAATTTACGCTTCTTTTACGCTTTGATTGGAAGAGTCTTTGGTTTAAGCGCAGCTCGTTTGCCTTCAAAAGCTGAGATTACATCAACGTGTTTCATTGTTAATCCAATGTCGTCGAGCCCTTCCATTAAACGCCAGCGGGTGTAGTCATCAAGGGCGAATGAAAGAATAACGCCGTTGTATGCAACGGTACGTCTCTCTAAATCAACAGTAATAGTTGTATTAGGTTCAGTTTCAATTGCCATCCAGAGAGCTTCAACATCGCTCTGCTCGAGAATGACGGTTAGCAAACCACCTTTGAGGGAATTACCTCGGAATATGTCAGCAAAGCGGCTAGATATAACTACTTTGAAACCATAATTTTGCAGCGCCCACACTGCATGTTCACGCGAAGAGCCGGTTCCGAAATCAACACCCGCAACTAAGACGGTTGCGTTTTTGAACTCAACTTTGTTGAGCACGAATTCAGGATCGCTACGCCAAGCTGAAAATAAACCATCTTCAAAACCGCTACGAGAAATCCGCTTTAAATAAACGGCAGGAATAATTTGATCGGTATCGACATTACTGCGGCGAAGTGCAACTCCGGTTCCACTGTGTTTAATAAATTTTTCCATATCGATTCTCCTTACAAATCCGAAGGTGATGAGAGTGTGCCTCGAATGGCGGTAGCAGCTGCAACGAGTGGGCTAACTAAATGAGTACGTCCGCCCTTGCCTTGGCGGCCTTCAAAATTTCTATTACTTGTTGAGGCCGCTCGCTCACCAACGCTTAATTGATCTGGATTCATACCAAGACACATTGAACATCCAGCGTTGCGCCATTCGGCTCCCGCGTCAAGGAATATTTTATCTAAACCTTCACTTTCTGCTTGCAAACGCACTTGCGCAGATCCGGGAACTACCAGCATGCGCAGAGAGGAAGCAATTTTCTTACCTTTAAGAATTTGCGCAGCCGATCGCAAATCTTCAATTCGTCCATTTGTGCAAGACCCTAAGAAAACAGTGTCAATAGCCACTTTTTTCAACGGTGTTCCGGCAACAAGACCCATGTAAACAAGTGCACGTTGCGCGGCGCTTCGCTCTTCCGGGTCGCTTATCTCAGCAGGATCTGGCACGTTGGCGTTCAGTGGCAAACCCTGACCCGGATTAGTTCCCCACGT
>JBCKHR010000021.1:0-16859 GCA_038905755.1 Candidatus Planktophila sp. | reverse complement strand
TAATTGGTGATCCCGCGCAATTTGGTCGAGTTGATGAAGATGGCACTGTTTATGTCCGTACTTTAGCAGGAGAAAAACCAGTTGGCTCATATCCTGGAAAAACTGCAGAAGAAGCCCTGGCATACTTTGTACGCAAATTCGAAGCGGTGGCATCAGAAGTAGCGTTATTGGCAGCACGTATCCGAAGTGGAGCAATGGTTCCTTCCGATGCGTATCTCGCGGTTAAGAAATTACGCGAACAAGTTCGTGAATTAAATGGAGTTGGCGACCTAGATACGCTGGCAATTTCGGTGGAACAGATCGAACCACTCATTGAAGGACATCGCGAAGCTTACGAAGTGAAAAAAGCGGCAGAGACTGCAGTAAAAGCTGCGCGCCGTGAACAAATTTTAGTTGAAAAAGAAAAGATTGTGGCTGAAGCTGAGTCGCTTGCAGATTCCGAGAGCTGGAAAGTAACTGGCGATCGATTAAAGACGCTGCTCGATGAGTGGAAATCAGCTCCTCGTTTAGATAAGAGTTCGGATGCAACTCTTTGGAAGCGATTTTCTCATTCGCGCAATAAGTTTGATAAGCACCGTCGTACCCATTTTGCAACGCTCGAAGCGGCGCAGAAAATAGTTGGCGATGCAAAGAAATTTCTGGTAGAAGAAGCTGAGCAACTTGCCACTTCTACGCAATGGATTCCAACAGCAAAACGTTTTAAAGTGCTTATGGACCAATGGAAAGCGACGGGTCGCGGCAAGAAAGGTGATGATGCCAAATTTTGGGCGCGCTTTAAAGCTGCTCAAGATCAATTCTTCACGACAAAGGCCACCGATTTAGAGAAGCGCGACACCACCATGGCAAGTAACCTCATGAAACGGGAAGAGCTAGTCACGCTTATCGAAGCTCTACTTCCACTTTCAACCAGTAGCCTCAACGAAACGAAGAAAGCTCTGCGCGAACATTTGCGCTCTTGGGAGAAGATTGGCATGACCCACCGCGATAAGCGTGCCGCCCTCGACGCGCGAGTTCGCGCAGTTGAAGAAGCGCTCAAAATTGCAGAGGCTGAAAACTGGCGCAAAACTGACCCTACTGCCAAAGCACGAGCCCAAGAAGTAGTTCGTCAACTTACTGACGCAATTGCAAATTACGAAAAAATTTCCGCTAAAGCAAGTACTGCAGGTAACTTAAAGAAAGCTGCTGAAGCTCTTGAATCTGCCGAAGCTCGTAAAGTTTGGTTAGCTGAAGCTGAAAAGGGACTAGCAGAATTTAATTAATTGTTGGTAGTCCGATTGACATCGTAAACACCTTCAATTCGCCGAACGGCTGCTAAGACTGCATCAAGATGTGTGGCGTCGGCCATTTCAAAAGTAAATCGTGAGAGCGCTGTGCGGTCTTTGGAAGTGCTCACTACCGCGCTCAAGATATTTACATGCTGATCAGCGAGTGTGCGCGTAACATCTGCCAGTAACGAAGGACGATCTAGCGCTTCGACTTGAATATTAACAAGAAAGACTGACGCTGCCCCCGCGCGCCATTGCACTTTTACTATCCGATCGCTTTGATGTTTTCGCAAATCATTGGCGTTAACACAGCCATGTCGATGAACTGAAATGCCGCTGCCCCTGGTAATAAATCCCATAATTTCATCGCCCGGAACAGGCGTACAACATCGCGCGAGTTTAACGAGAACATCATCGATGCCTTCTACCTCAATTGCACCGCTGGGGCGGCGCTCAGTAGGAGCTCGTGTAATAAAAGAATCCATGGTCGGTTCTGGATGCGAATCTTCTCCGCCTAAACTCGCGATCAACTTATCAATAATTGAAGCTGACGAAACGTGTCCATCTCCAACGGCGATATAAAGCGCATCAATATCTGGGAACCGAAGCTCGTGTGCTAATTCAAGTAATGAGTGCCCGCCAAAAATCTTTTGCAAAGGCAGCCCTGCTTTTCGCATTTGGCGAGCTATCGATTCGCGGCCAGCGTCAATTGCTTCTTCGCGACGCTCTTTGCTAAACCAAGCTTTAATTTTGGATCGAGCACGTGGACTTTTAACAAAATTCAACCAGTCACGACTTGGGGCTGCATCTTCACTCTTATTAGTAAGCACTTCAACCACATCGCCATTATTGAGTTTAGTTGCCAATGGAACGAGTCGGCCATTGACCTTAGCTCCTGCGCAACGGTTTCCTATATCAGTATGAACCGAGTAAGCGAAGTCAACCGAAGTCGAACCTCCAGGTAGCGCGATAACACTCCCCTTTGGCGTGAAGACAAAGACTTCAGGAGAGCCTAAATCAAAACGCAGCGCTTCTAAGAACTCAGATGGATCCTGAGTTTCTTTCTGCCAATCATGTAGCTGGCGCAACCAGAGCATTTCTGGCGAAGTTGAATCACTTTCAGTGCCTTGTTTATATTTCCAATGCGCAGCGATACCAAATTCGGCGCGGGCATGCATGTCGTGCGTGCGGATTTGAATTTCAATAGCTTTTCCAGTTGGCCCAATAACGGTTGTGTGAAGTGATTGATATAGATTGAATTTCGGCATAGCAATGTAGTCTTTAAATCTTCCCGGAACTGGACTCCACTTAGCATGCACGGCGCCCAGGACTGCGTAACAATCTCGAACATCCTTCACCAGCACTCGAATACCTACTAAGTCATAAATGTCATTGAAATCGCGGCCTCGTACTACCATTTTTTGATACACGCTGAAAAAATGTTTCTGTCGTCCAGTAACGGTAGCTTCAATCCCGTCGTGGGCCAGATCATCACGCACGGCCTGAACTACTTGAGCGCTAAGGACCTCCCGTGCTGGTGAGCGCTCTGCAACTAAACGTTCTATCTCTTGGAATTTCTTTGGCTCCAAAATCGAAAAAGATAAATCTTCTAGCTCCCACTTGATAGCGTTCATTCCCAAACGGTGTGCTAGCGGCGCATAAATATCTAGGGTTTCGCGCGCTTTATGCTCTGCAGATTCCTGCGAAATAAATTTCCAAGTGCGAGCGTTGTGGAGTCGATCTGCTAATTTGATGACCAGTACTCGAATATCTCGAGACATCGCAACAACCATCTTGCGCACAGACTCTGCTTGCGCAGTTGGTCCGTAAGTTAATTTATCTAATTTCGTCACTCCATCGACCAGTGCGGCAACTTCATCACCGAAATCTTTGCGCAGTTGAGCAAGTGAATAAGAAGTGTCTTCGACTGTATCGTGCAAAAGTGCGGCGATTATTGTCGCTGGATTCAAACCAAGCTCGGCCAAAATTTCTGCAACTGCAACGGGATGCGTAATATAGGCATCCCCAGATTTGCGAACTTGGCCTTCATGGGCTTTTACCGCTACTGCAAAAGCGCGTTCAACTTCATCGAGGTTTGTGCTCGCATGGTTTTCTCTGAGAGCACTTAATAGAGGTGCAAGCAAAGTCGCCATAAAGCAAACCTACTACTTGCGGCCTTTACGTTTCGGTTGGTTACGTTGAGCGCGAGGCTCAACCGAGGTTAGCGCAACTAGCGAAGTAACTGGTGAAGTAACTGGTGAAGTAACTAGCGAAGTAACTGGTGAAGTCGAACGCGAAGCCACGCGCTTGGCTAGCGCCTTCATCGCGGGTTCACGTTCACGTAATTGGGCAAGGAGTGGCGTCGCAATGAAAAGCGATGAGTAGGTACCTGTCGCTAAACCTATAAAAAGCGCGAGCGAAAGGTCTTTGAGTGTGCCAGCTCCAAGGAAGCCTGCGCCAACAAAGAGAATTGATCCAACTGGCAACAGCGCTACCATGGAAGTGTTGAAAGAACGGACAATAGTCTGATTAACTGCCAAGTTTGCCGCTTGCGAGTAAGTCATTCTTGTTGTGGCGGTAATAGTGCGCGTATTTTCGCGTACTTTGTCGAAAACGACAACAGTGTCATAAAGGGAATACCCCAAAATTGTTAAGAAACCAATGACAGTAGCTGGAGTTACATCGAAACCAACGAGAGCATAAATGCCTACCGTAATTAAGAGGTCATGGATTACTGCGACGATTGCAGCAAGCGCCATTTTAGGTTCGAAAGCAAAAGATAAGTAAAGCGCTACGCAGAGCAGAAAAGCAAATAATGCATAGAGCGCTTTCTGGGTGATTTCTTTACCCCATGAAGGACCAACAAGTTGAGTGTCAATTGAATCAATCGAGACAGAGAAAGTCTGTGCCAGCGCATCTTGTACAGCGTTGCTTTGCGCATTGGTAAGCGCGCCCGTTTGGATACGAATTTTATCGCTACCAATGCTCTGGACAATGATTTCACCAGGAATTCCGACTGCAGAAACGCTAGCACGAGCACTTTCTATAGTGGCTCCTGCTTTATTAACTGTATAAGAAGAACCACCTTTGAATTCAATTCCCAGATGCAAACCTTGCAGCGTTAGCGCGCCCAGTGATAAGAGGATCAACATTCCCGAAAGGGCATACCAACGGCGGCGGCGGCCAATAAAATCAATCGACGTTTCGCCACGATAGAGACGACCGCCAATGCCTGAAAGTCTCAACATGTTATGCCTCCTTCGCTGGAACGAGCATTCCTAAACTCTTAGCCGAAAAGCCAGAGAGAGAATGTCCTGAGTGATAGAAATTCATTCGTGCAAGAATCGTCATGGCTGGCTTGGTGAAACCAAATACCACAATTAAATCAACCAGCGTCATTAAGCCAAGAGCAAATGCGAAACCTCTCACTTCACCGACAGCAAAGAAATAGAGCAGGACAGCTGCAATCATTGAAACAAAGTCAGCCACCAAAATTGTGCGACGAGCACGAACCCAGCCAGTTTCAACGGCAGCACGGAGTGAGCGTCCGTCACGAAGTTCATCTCGGATACGTTCAAAATAGACGATAAATGAGTCGGCAACAATACCGATAGCCACGATGGCGCCAGCAATTCCGGCCAGCGTAAGAGTAAAACCAATCCACTTTCCAAGGAGCAAGAAGAGTAGATAGACAAGCCCTCCCGCTATGGCCAGCGTTGCGACACCTATGATTCCGAGTCCACGGTAGAAGAAAAGTAAGAAAAGAACTACCAGGCCGAGTCCAAGGAACCCAGCTAATAAGCCAGCCTGAAGTTGATCAGCGCCAAGTGTTGCAGAAATCTGTTGAACTTCACCACGATCAAAAGCGAGCGGTAGCGCGCCGTACTTCAAAACATTTGCTAAGTCTGTCGCTTCAACTTGCGTGAAGTCTCCAGTGATTTGAGCGTTACCGCCTGGAATTGCTTCGTTGATACGTGGAGCAGAAACAACAAGACCATCAAGCACAATAGCGACTTGATTTTCTGGAGGTGGCAAAGTTGTTACGCGCGAGGTAATCGATCCAAAAGCTTTTGTTCCTTCGCCATCAAATGTAAGTGATACAAACCAACCGCTGGCGGTGCTCGGATCAATTCCAGCAGATGCTTTAGATACTTGTCGACCAAGAACTTCTGCCGGTGCCAAAATAAACTTACTCACTCCGTCGCGATCGCAAGCAACAATTGCCGCTGTTGCAGCATCTGTGCCGCCACCTTCACGGTTGGCCGCCAGTGAACAGTCAAGAGTTGCGTACTGGGCATTCACCTGCGCGCTTACTCCAGCAACAGGAGCTGCAACCGCATCGCTACTCGCGCTCACCGCGTTTGATACAGCGAGTACTTGACGGAAGCGAAGTTCAGCGGTCTGCCCAACCAGTTCAACGACACGTCGACCAGCATCTCCCGGAACCGAGATAACAATTTGACGGTTGGCTCCAGTGCCTCGAGCAGTTACTTCGCTCTCTGCCACGCCAAGTGAGTTAACGCGTTGACGAATAATCGAAACTGCCTGATCTATCGCATCCTTACTTACGTTGCCACTCTCTCCCGCCGCAATGCGCGGTTGAAGCGTCACGCTCGTTCCTCCTCGCAAATCGAGGCCGAGGTTGATTGTGGATACTCCTTGAATAAAGGTTGCTCCGACAAGTGCGAACATTACAAAAGCGAGAATCGCAAGAGTGCGAACTGGGTGCGGCGGCGCCTTCACTGGTTTATTTGTAGTGGACATGAGAGCAGAGTCTAGGTCTCAGGCGCGCTCGTGTCGAAAAGCGTGGCAACTCCAGGCGGTGGTGTTCGTCCTATATGTGCCCACCCCGCAGCAGTGGCTATCCGTCCACGGGGTGTTCTGGCCATGAAACCATTTCGAACTAAGAAAGGTTCAGCCACCGATTCCACAGTTTCACTCTCTTCCCCGACAGCAATTGCCAGAGTTGATAGCCCAACTGGGCCACCCCCAAATCGCTCAATCAAGGCAATCAGAACTGCGCGATCTAAACGATCCAAGCCCAACTCGTCTACCTCATACATTTCAAGGGCGGCACGAGCATCCAATAGCGAGATAGTCGAGCTGCCATGAACTACACCATAATCCCGCACTCGACGCAATAATCGGTTTGCGATTCTAGGAGTTCCGCGTGAACGTCCCGCAATTTCAACTATTGCGCTCATCGCTATATCTATTTTGAGTAAATTAGAGCTGCGCGAAATTACCGTTGCTATTTCCTCCTCGTTATAGAAATCAAGGTGGGCAGTAAAACCAAAGCGATCACGGAGTGGACTTGTCAGTAGCCCGGCCCGAGTTGTGGCACCAACTAGGGTGAAATGTGACAACTGCAACGGAATTGCGGTAGCTCCAGGTCCTTTCCCAACAACAATATCGACTCTGAAATCCTCCATGGCCAGGTAGAGCAACTCTTCAGCAGGTCTTGGCAATCTATGAATCTCATCTAAGAAGAGAATCTCGCCCTCTACCAAAGATGAAAGAATTGCGGCGAGATCGCCCGCATGTGTTATCGCAGGACCGCTGGTAATTCGAATTGGTGCTTGCATCTCACTGGCAAGAATTAGCGCCAACGTGGTTTTGCCCAGACCAGGTGGTCCGGATAGAAGTATGTGATCAGAGGGTGAGCCACGAAGGCGCGCAGCAGTTAAGAGAACATCAATTTGTTCGCGCACTCGTTCTTGGCCTATGAAATCCTTGAGAGTTTTCGGACGTAACGCGTTCTCAAGAGCGCGCTCCTCGCTCTTAGCTCCAGCTGAAATCAATCGCTCCTCACTCAATTTCTATCCCCGCGCACTTCGTCCGTTAGCTAACGCATCTTTTAACAACTCACTTAAATCAACTTTTGCGGGATCTCGATCTTCTATTTGTAATCGCGATACCAGCAAGGAAATCGCGGAATCTGCTTCACGCGGTGAGAAACCAAGTGAAACAAGGGCCGAAGATAACTGTTCTCGCCACGCAGGTTGATGCCCTTGAATGGTGGCGTGGGTTGAATAATCTGAAAGTTTTCCTTTTAATTCCAAGATAAGGCGTTGCGCCCCTTTGCGTCCGATTCCTGGCACTTCTTGGATCACCGAAATTTTCTCTTGCGCAATCGCACTGCCTAACTCTTCCGGAGAGAGGGCTCCGATAATTGATAGCGCGACTTTCGGACCAATCCCAGAGACGGTCTGGACCAATTCAAAAAGCTCGCGCGATTCTAAAGTTAAGAAACCATAGAGAGTTAGCGAATCTTCTCGAACAACTAAAGAAGTAAATAATTGAACTTGGGCACCGAGCGTCAATTGGCTAATTGTCTTCGAAGTTACGTGTACCGTTAAACCAACTCCGCCGACTTCAATTATTGTTCGGTCAATTGCAATATGGCGAACGGAACCGTTGAGCATTGAAATCACAGCGCACGCAACTTTTGCAAACGTGTTTTTTCAGCAAGCAGGGCGTTCGCAATTTTAGAATTTGCACCGCCTCGCCAAATATGGCAAATCGCTAAAGCTAGCGCATCAGTGCTGTCGACAGGTTTGGGAATTGTTTCTAAATTCAACAGTTTTTGAACCATTGCAGCTACCTGCGCTTTATTCGCCCGCCCAGATCCTGTGACTGCAGCTTTAACTTCACTGGGTGTATGCATGACAACCGGTATTCCCGACTTTGCCGCGAGTAAAAGCGCGACGCCAGCGGCTTGAGCAGTACCCATCACTGTTCGAACATTCTGCTGAGAAAAAACACGTTCCACTGCAATGACATCAGGGTTTGAGCTCTGGATCCAAGATATTAGCCCCCGCTCTAACTCCCATAACCGCGCTTGGAGTGGAAGTTCACTTGAAGTTTGAATTACTCCTACTCCAAATAAAGAGAGTGTGGAACCAGCCACCCCTTCAACAATGCCAATTCCACAACGGGTTAAGCCCGGGTCAATCCCAAGTACGCGCATAACCACCCGCTTTCACTAAAACTTTTCTTGCAAAGCCTAGGACGCGCAAGGTATCTATTCGCCCAGACTCGCCATAACTTCATCAGATAGATCGAAATTGCTATAAACATTTTGAACATCATCTAACTCTTCGATCGCTTCAATAAGTGCGAAAACCTTCCTCGCTCCAGCTACATCAAGTGGAATTAACATAGTTGGCAAAAAGGAAGAGTCCGCAGATTCATAGTCCATGCCAGCGGTTTGCAAAGCAGTACGAGTTCTCACAAGATCGCTTGCTTCACAGACAACTTCAAAAGACTCACCCAAGTCATTAACTTCTTCTGCTCCGGCATCAAGGACCGCATCAAGGACTTTCTCTTCCGTAACTCCACTGTTCTTGTTAACAATGATGACGCCTTTACGATTGAAGAGATAAGCAACCGATCCAGGATCAGCCATGCTCCCGCCATTGCGCGTGATGGCAACTCGTACTTCCGATGCAGCGCGATTTCGATTATCAGATAAACATTCAATCATTATGGCCACGCCTTCTGGTCCGTAACCTTCATACATAATTGTTTGCCAAACAGCTCCGCCAGATTCAAGACCCGCTCCGCGCTTGACTGCTCGTTCAATATTATCTGCCGGCATTGAAGCTTTCTTTGCTTTGACAATTGCATCAAAGAGAGTTGGATTGCCATCAAGATCAGGACCGCCGTTACGGGCAGCTACTTCGATGCCTTTAATCAATTTTGTAAAAGATTTTGCACGCCGACCATCGGTGATGGCTTTCTTATGCTTAGTTGTAGCCCATTTGGAATGGCCTGACATGAAACCACCCCTCAATAACATTTAGTAGAAATTTGCTTTAGTTTATGACTTATTCCCACTTTTTGCTAAAAGCGGCCGTGCGACTTCCTCTATAAAGTAGCGATGTATGCGGTGATCACTGGTTAATTCGGGATGAAATGATGTCGCCAGTAAGTTGCCAGTTCGCACTGCTACTGGATGCATAGCGCCATCGGCCGAAGTCACCGATGCTAAAACTTCAACCCCATCCCCAACTCGCTCCACCCATGGGGCTCGGATAAAAACAGCGTGCAGTAAATTGGAGCTGCCATCGTTAAATGCAATATCACTTTCAAAGGAATCCCGTTGGCGACCAAAAGCATTGCGACGAACTGTTATATCCAAGCCACCGAAGGTTTGCTGCCCAATTTTCGCATCCATAATTTCATTTGCAAGCAAAATCATCCCTGCGCAAGAACCATAAACAGGCATGCCGCGCGCAATTGCGCTGCTAATTGGCTCAAATAATTGGAAATGTTCCGCTAATTGCGCGATTGTTGTTGATTCACCGCCAGGGATAACGAGAGCATCTATCTTTGCTAACTCCTCTACGCTACGGATAGCAGAGGGTTCGACTCCACAAGCGGCTAGCGAACTCATATGTTCGCGCACATCGCCTTGTAGAGCTAAGACCCCAACTTTCATTTTAAAAGGAATTTACCAACCGCGCTCGGAAAGTCGATGCGGAGCTGGCAAATCTGCAACGCTTATTCCAACCATTGCATCGCCTAGCCCACGGGAAACTTCTGCAAGCACTTTTGGATCGTTAAAGAAAGTTGTGGCTTTAACGCATGCAGCAGCGCGTTGCGCCGGATTCCCAGATTTGAAAATACCAGAACCGATAAATACGCCATCGGCTCCCATACTCATCATGAGCGCTGCATCTGCTGGAGTTGCGATTCCACCAGCTGTAAATAAAACAACTGGGAGTTTTCCGGTTTGCGCAACTTCTTTCACCAATTCATATGGAGCTTGCAGCTCTTTGGCCGCAACATAGAGTTCATCTTCCCGCATCGATGAAAGTCGACGGATTTCGGCATATATTTCGCGCATATGTTGCATTGCATTTGAAACATCACCAGTACCAGCTTCACCTTTAGAGCGAATCATTGCTGCACCTTCATTAATACGACGAAGGGCTTCACCAAGATTAGTCGCACCACAAACAAAGGGAACTGTGAAGGCCCACTTATCGATATGGTTTTTGTAATCTGCAGGTGTGAGCACTTCAGACTCATCAATGTAATCAACACCTAAACTTTGCAAAATTTGTGCTTCAACGAAGTGGCCAATTCGAGCCTTTGCCATTACTGGGATAGAGACGGCGGCCTGAATCGCTTCAATCATGTCAGGATCCGACATGCGCGCAACGCCACCTTGTGCGCGAATATCAGCAGGTACTCGCTCTAGCGCCATCACGGCCACGGCGCCGGCATCTTCGGCGATTTTTGCTTGTTCGGCGTTGACGACATCCATGATGACGCCGCCTTTAAGCATCTGGGCCATCCCGCGTTTTACTAGCGCGGTGCCGGTCTTTTCATCCATTTCTAACTCCTTCACTAATTGCCAAAAAATACCTTGCCAAAAGAATACCTTCCAGGCTTCATCCTACTTTGTCGGCGAGGTGCTCGCGCTCGGAGTTGCAAGCGTGAATTCGGGAGTTTGGTCGGTCAAAGCTACCCAAATTTGGCCTGCGGCAAATTTAATTTCGCGCCCATCTTCTAAGGTCCAGTAAGTTCCATCCGCTAGCGATATACGCGACCACTTGGCCTTGAAGGAGCGACCGTCTCGCAAGATATATCCGGTTCCACTTCCAATGGTGGCAGAAAATGGCGTCACTCCACCAACTTCGTCATAGTAAATGGACGGTGTAATCGAAACGTTTTGAATCACAAATGTAGTAGCTCCGAGAACTTTCCCAGATTCGGCCGTCTTTAATTTGCCGTGGCTAGAGAGCTGCCAACGTTTCTGGGCCTTCGACCAAGTTGCCGTATAAGAACTTGCTGGCCATAAAACTTTCACGCTAGTTATTGGCGTTCCACCTGCAGGTGCTTGCCCAAATTGCCAACCCATATTCTTTGATTGAGTAATCTGGTAACCTTTTTTGACCACTTTTTGCATCAATAAATCTGCTCGAAGCACCATGGCAAATGGTTGCCTTCGATTCGAATCGGTTGTGTAAATAATCGGCGATTGCCCTTGCGCGCCCAAATCTTGCAGATTGGCTGAAGTGATTACTGGGACCAATTTTTTCTGAGCTCCACTATATGCAAAAGCTACGCGACCATACTGTGCTAATAGTTCAATATCTGTGATCCGTGCGCTGCGAACTGGACCAATTCGTGTTGGAATCCTCGATGAGAAAATTGCCGCCAACCGGGTTGTGCCACCTTCAACTTGCTCGATATAAATAACATCAGCATCCTCTAAACCAATTTGTGGATGCGCCGATACCGTGTCATCGATTTTAACGACCAATACCGGACCGTTTACTCCTTCGCGTCCACTAATATCATTATAAGTAGGTGCGGGTTCGTTAGTTTTGTTAAAAGTTTTAGAAACCTCTGCACAACTACTTAAAGAAATTGAGATGACTGCAAATATAAATATAAGGCGCGCTCTAGATAACATCAGCCTCAAATTCATATGTCACTGGAAGAGGAGCGCTTCCTGCCAAGCGAAAAGTCATAAAAATCCATTTCCTTCTAACGCTTTGCGTGCTAGTGACGGCATCGACATGTAAGGCAATTGCGATTCGTATTTTACCTGTTAGCAGTGAAAGTTCTCTAAGCAGGGCTAGCTCTGCGGGGGTTGAGCGCTGCGCATCCGCGAGGAGTATTCCTAACGCTCCAGATAAACCGCTTTCGGCTTGAGAACGAAGTGCGATGGGTGCTTCGCGCGCTTGATAAGCGGCAGCAGTTAGTAATAGCGATGAAGCAGGATCCGCGATTTCACTTCTGGCAATTTCCAGAGCAATTGCTGCGCGTCGTTGCAATAATCCATCCAAATTTGCCCAACTAGTTTCAACGCGATGATGTAAACGGTCTAATCGAGTTGCCGAAAAGGATAAGTACCAGAAACTGATTAAGAGAATAAATAGGAGAATAAAGAAAGTTTTCAATTTTTTCCCCTTGTTAATAACCGGTTCCACGAACGATGATCTGATACCAAGCGCACGCCATCACCGCCGACAATCGACATTTCATAAATTGATAAAATTTGTTCTGCAACCACATCCCAATCGAATGTTTTTGCGCGCTCTTTACCAGCCAGAGCCAGCGCAAGTCGTTTTTGATTGTCACCGAGCAACTCAATGACAACTTTTGCTAAATCTTTTGAATCTTCCGATTTGAAAAGAGCGCCGAATTCACCCCCGCCTAAAAGTGAATCAAAAGCAGGAATATCACTGGCAACTACGGTCGCTCCCCCAGCGAGAGCTTCAGCCAAAGTTATTCCGAAAGATTCTCCACCGGTGTTCGGCGCAACGTAAAGGGAAACTGAAGCCATGAAATTTGCTTTCTCTTCCTCGCTTATTCGACCGAGAAATTCGAAACGATGGCGAAATTGTGGATCAATTTCTTTCTCAAAGCTTTTGGAATCACCAGGTCCTGCCACAAAAACTTTCACATCTGGAGCAAAGCGGGCAATAATCGGCAACGCCTCTAGCAGAAGAGAGAGGCCTTTACGCGGCTCTTCAAAGCGACCAATAAATCCAATTGTATTTCCTTGCCACTTGCTCTGTGGTTTACCGTGAGCGTATCGCTCTGTATAAATACCGTTCGGGATTACAACTGCATCGGTTTCAAGGTGGTCAGTTAGCGTTAAGCGAGCCGCCTCGCTGACTGCAATACGCGCGCTCAATTTCTCAATTGCTGGTTCCAAAATCGGACCAATGGCGAAAATAACTTTCTGTCGTTTTGCTGCGGCATGGAAAGTGCCAACCATGGGTCCCTGCGCTGCCCAACAAGCCAGCAGCGAAATTGAAGGAATGGCAGGTTCATGTAAATGAAGAAGATCAAAGTTGCCCGAAGAGATCCATTGTCGAACCCGAGTAAAAGCAATCGGTCCAAATAAAACACGTGCAACCGCTCCATTGTAAGGAATGGCGATTGGTTTTCCAGCGCTGATGACGTATGAAGGAAGTTCGCGCTCGTCCATTGCGGGCGCTAATACCGAAACGCTGTGGCCGGCATTGATCAAGAATTCTGCGAGGTCACGGATGTGGTTCTGAACTCCACCCGGTGTATCCCAACCGTAAGGACATACGATTCCGATCCGTAGTTTCTTATCCAACATCAGTTTCGGTCCTTGAAATCGCCGTCAGTCCAAATTCGTTGCAACATATGCCAATCGTGAGGGTGGTTAGAGATACCATCGGCAAAATAATCAGCACAAATTTGAACTGTTGCTGATACTCGATCCGATTCGTTTCCAATAATTGGGATAAGAACCGATTGAAATTTGATATGAATTCCGTTCTCGGTGTAAGAAACCAACGTGGCGATTAATGGGGCACCGGTCTTAATTGCCAACACAGCAGGTCCTGCTGGCATCCGCGCGCGAGCGCCAAAGAAATTAACATCAACGCCTGACTTGGATAAATCACGATCGGCCACCAGGGCTACTAAAGCGCCTTGGCGCAGCCGTTGCGCCAAAGTAGCTATAACTCGGGCATCAAGTGGCAATACTTCCATTCCAAGTGCGGTTCGATAATTTAGAAACTTCTGGAAAAGTGCTTCCGGTTTTAACCGCTCAACAACAGTAACAACCGGGATTCCTCTGCTGCAAAAATAGGCGGCCGCGTGATCCCAATTGCCGGAATGAGGAGCCGAAACGATTACCCCTCTGCCTGCCTTTATAGCATCAAGTATGAGATGTTCATTTTCAAGCGTAACGCTTCCCAGAATTCTCGCGGTATCCCAATCAGGAAAACGAAAAGTGTCGCACCAATAACGCATATACGAACGCATAGCTTTGACAGTAAGTACATCCAACTCATCTTTTGTAATACCGGGTTGCGTCCGTTCCAAATTACTCTTTAGGCGAGCGACGCTTCGCCCTTCGCGTTTGCTCAAAAAGTCGGCGACTCTATCGAAAAGTAGATAGGCGAATTTTTCTGGTAACCAACGTACGATCCGCCAACCAGCGAAATAAACCCAGGCTGTCAGAAATTCGAAATTCATTACTTGATGGCCCTCTTAACGATGAGCACTCGCTGCACTACTGTAATAATTCCTAAAACCGCAAGCATCCAGATTCCGCCCGACAATACATACGGAACGCCGAGTCCATCTAAACCGATTGCAGTTAAAACAATTATCAAACGTTCAGCTCTTTCAGCAATTCCCCCAGAACAGTCAATATTGAGAGCTTCCGCTTGCGCGCGAATATGCGGAACGAGAATCCCAGTAACCAGAGTTACCATCATGACTATCGCTAATGGATCGTCATTTCTTATCAGATACAGGCTTGCACCAAAGAGGATCACTGAATCAGTTATGCGATCAATTGTGGAATCTAAAAATCCACCCCATTTGCTGGAACCTCGAGCCGAGAGCCGTGCCATCGTGCCATCAAATAAATCACTCAAAGCAAAAAAAGAGATGAGCAGCGTCCCAATAAAGAGTTCCCCGCGCGGATAAAAATAGAGCGCCGAAGCAACCACCCCAATAGCCCCAACCCAGGTGACCCCACTGGGGGTTATTCCGCAACGGAGCGCCAGCGATGCCACGGGCGTAATCGCTTTCGTGATCGCTGGTTTTAGGATTGAACTAATCATCAGGGCTCATCGTAGGCTGACCCAGTGCTAACTCCTAGTTCGGACCCTCGACACCTCTCGGTACATCTCTACGGGCACGCCAGCACCGACCCGCAGCAGGTTGCTGATCTCTTTGGTGCGCATTTCGGACAAACTTTGCATACCGATTCAGACCTGGCGATTTTTCTAATCAATCCAGCGGCAGGTGTTGATCGAGAGACAATCGAGAAATGGCGGGCTTTGGATGATTTCCAAATTCCGCGAATGGTTCTTGTTACAAATATTCAAGATCAAACCGCTGATTTCGATGATGCGGTTTTGCTCGCCAATAGAGTATTCGATCAAGTTGTCACACCTTACTTAGTCTTACATGGTGACGACGGGTTACCTATTGCACTCATAGATTTGGTTACCTTAGAAATTGTTGACTATTCGACCAATCCCCCCAATCGTCGCGAATGCGAAGAAGAACATCGACTTCTGGTAGAAGAATTTCGGTCTGCATATCTATCACATATCGAAATCATGGATAAAGGTTCATTTGAAACTGGTCTCTTATTCCCTGCGATTCCAATTTGGCCGGAAAGAAATTTAGGAATTGATATCGTGCAAAGTTATATTGATCTATTAAAGAATTAACTACCAAGCCGCAGCAATCTCTTTTCTTGTTAGCGTCAATAGCTGAGGCATTACTTTGGTCTTCCCAATTATTGGCATAAAATTTACATCCCCCGACCAACGTGGCACGAGATGTTGATGAATGTGGTCTGCAACTCCGGCACCGGAGATTGCACCTTGGTTCATTCCCAAATTGAAACCTTCCGGAGATGAGACTTTACGAATGGTTTTCATTGCATGCGCGCTCATGGATGAAATTTCATTACGTTCTTCGTCCGTTAATTCCGTAAGGTCTGCCACATGTCTATAAGCACATATGAGCAGGTGGCCAGGGTTATACGGATAGAGATTCATAACAACGTAGGCATGAACTCCACGCGCAACGATAAGCCCTGCCTCATCGCTTAACTTCGGAGCTCGACAGAAAGGACATTCCACAGAATTTCCGCCCAAAGGCCGATTTTCTCCCTTTAAATATTCAAGACGATGCGGCGCCCAAAGGCGCTGCCAACCATCTGGCATACCGGCTCCGCCTTGGATTTGATCCATCTTAAATCTGAATTCGCTCGAGTACAGCGCTTTGAATCTCGGATATAGCAAGAGCTATCGGAATTCCATTCTTCTGCTCACCGTTGCGGTAACGGAAAGAGACTGCACCGGCTTTTACATCATCTCCGCCTGCAATAACCATAAATGGGATCTTCTGTAATTGAGCGTTGCGAACTTTCTTCTGCATGCGATCATCAGATAAATCAACTTCGGCCCTAATTCCAGCAGCGCGCATCTGTTTCATTACATCGGTTAAGTAGCCATCGAAAGCCTCGGCAACCGGAATCCCAATTGCTTGGACTGGTGCCAGCCACGGCGGAAATGCTCCAGCGTAATGCTCAGTTAGAACACCAAAGAATCTTTCAATCGAACCAAAGAGTGCGCGGTGAATCATCACAGGGCGTTGGCGTGAACCATCACTTGCTACAAATTCAAGTTCAAAACGCTGAGGTAATTGGAAATCAACTTGAATCGTAGACATTTGCCAAGTGCGCCCAATGGCATCCTTTACTAGAACAGATATTTTCGGACCATAGAAAGCTGCGCCGCCTTCATCAAGGAGTAGCTCTAACTTCTGAGCGCTCGCAGCGACTCGCAGCGCTTCCGTTGCTTCTTCCCAATCAGCGACTTCCCCAACAGATTTTTCCGGATCGCGGGTAGAGAGTTCAAGATAGAAATCATTTAAACCATAATCGCGTAAAAGATTGAGCACGAAAGTCAGAAGTGAATCGAGCTCACCCACCATCTGTTCCTTAGTGCAATAAATGTGCGCATCATCTTGGGTAAATCCCCGCGCTCGAGTTATGCCATGCAAAACGCCTGATTTTTCATAGCGATAAACAGTTCCGAACTCAAATAACCGCAGTGGAAG
>JBCKHR010000020.1:0-18220 GCA_038905755.1 Candidatus Planktophila sp. | reverse complement strand
GCTGGAAGGTCGCTGATTACATCAGCGCTCGTTATTGTCAAAGATTTGTATTTTTCATTGCAAGGTAAGCAGATTCTTGTGATTGGCACTGGTGCATATGCGCGAGTTGTTATCTCAGCTTTAGGTCGTGAACAAGTTGGGCAGATTTATGTTTATTCACCAAGCGGGCGAGCCGAGCAATTCAGCAAGACTCACGCCACGACTCCGATTGACGAGAAAGATTACTTTTCAATTATCCAAAGAGTGGATCTAGTAGTTGCTTGTAGTGGAAATCATGGGGTGATTGTTAAACCAGAACATGTAAATAATCGGAAAACTGGATTGTTCCCGATTATCGATCTGGCTCTGTCTTCCGATATAGATCCTTCAATCAAGGCTCTAACCAATATTGTCGTTATCAACTTAGAGGAAATTCACCGTAACGCACCTCCTGAACACCACGAAACAATTGCAATTGCGATGAATTTAATTGAGAAAGCAGTAAGCGAGTTTGAACAAGATCTGGCGGCGAGAGCTAATGATCCTTTAGTAAGAGCGTTACGCACCCATGTTAGTGAGATCGTCGAGCAAGAAGTGGCACGGATACGTCGAAGAAGTGGTGATGAAATAGCCGATCAAGTAGCGCTATCTCTCCGATTGGTAACTAAGACCATATTTCACAAACCAACCATTCATGCAAAGAAAACTGCTACAGATGGTGAACAAGATGAATACCAAAAAGCTATCCAAGTTCTTTTTGGGTTTGAGGTAGATATGAGTCAAGGCAATGGCTAGACCAATTCGCTTGGGTACACGTGGCTCACTCCTTGCCCGAACCCAGTCGGAATTGGTAAAGAGTTCCCTTGATATTTCAGATGGCGTTGAACTGGTTTCCATTAAAACTGAAGGTGATGACCTTTCGTTATCGTTGACTAAACTTAATCAGCCAGGCGTATTTGTGGCCGCGTTAAGAAGCGCTCTCATCAAAGGGGAAGTGGACTTTATAGTTCATTCTTATAAGGACTTGCCATCATTGCCAGACCCAGAGCTTTGTTTAGCAGCTATTCCAATTCGTGAAGATCCCCGCGATGTACTTATTAGCGCTAAATCAGCGCCGCTGGCAGCTTTGCCACTAGGTTCCATTGTTGGGACCTCCTCACCCAGAAGAGCAGCGTCGATATTGAAATTGAATCCGCAAGTTGTAGTACTGCCAATTCGAGGCAATATTGATTCGCGAATAAAGAAGGTTCGACGCGGGGAGTATGCAGCGGCGGTGCTTGCCGCAGCAGGTATTTTGCGAATCGGATATCAGCACGAAATTACGCAATATTTTACCGTTGAGGAGATGCTGCCAGCACCCGCACAGGGGGCGTTAGCGATCGAGTGTCGAAAAGATGATCTAGCGATGATAGAACGTCTGCGGTTGATCGATGATCCGATCGCTAGATTAACGACAACGGCCGAACGCGCGGTACTACGAGGATTGAATGCCGGATGCGATTTAGCTATTGGCGCTTTTGCTAAATATCAAGATGGAGTTCTCCAGCTTGTTGCTGAGATTGGCGATTGGCAAACAGGTGAGCAGAACCGAATTGAAAATTCTCAGATTGTGACTGATATTTCTGACGTTGCATCAGCCGAGAAGTTAGGATTTAATATTGCAAGGCAGTTCATGGTTGATGAATTTACCTTGAGAATACTGCGCCGTGATAATTAAACCGGTACTTTTGATTCGAGCTAATGGCAATGAGCAGGATGCCAAAGCCTTAGCGGAGCTAGGTATAAGCGCAGTTATTGATCCATTTTTAGAGATCACTACGAACCCAGATCCAAGCAACGCTTTAAACCTTTATAGCTTTGCGCAAGAGGCGAGGCTGGAAACTTGGGTTATCGCTACATCTCTCAATGGAATCGATTCTTGGGCGCAAACTATCGGCGAATCGAAACTGAGATCGGTATTTAAAGCCAATAAGAACCTCCGTTTCGCTGCGATTGGAGCTGGCACTCGAGCACGGTTGCATGAATTAGGCGCGGAAGCGGTGGTCATTCCACCTTTGCAGAGCGCCCAATCGTTATTGGAGGTTCTGGGTACTAGAAGCCCGGCCAGGGCGATAATCCCAGTAGGAAATTTAACCTTGAACACGTTATCGAGCGGTCTGGAAAAGCTAGGGTGGGAGATCATTGTAGGCGAGGTATATCAGAACTCCATAGTAGAGCGGAGACCAACCTCTGTAGTAGGTATTGAAGCGGGAGATTTCGGTGTAATTATTCTTAGATCCCCCAGTGCCGTAAGAGCACTTTTGCACTTTGTGCCCAAATCCCATTTTTCCTCCAAAGCTTTAGTGCCATTAATATGCGGTGGGCGAACCACAGCGGCGGAACTTGAAATTCACTCTTTGACTCCGGCGGAAATTTCTGATCTTTCAGATTCCAAGTCATTGGCCAGATTGGCACTTAAGACGCTACAGAAAAAGGAATAAGGTGAGCAGGATGGAATTGACTCAACGTCCTAGACGATTGCGCGTAAATCAAGCGATGCGCAACTTGGTCAGGGAGAGCGTGGTACAAAAAGAATCTTTAATTCTTCCCCTTTTTGTTCGGGAAGGGCTAAGGGATCCAGTATCAATAAAAGGAATGCCCGGCGTTGTGCAACACTCCAGCGAATCTTTAAAGTATGAAATAGATCGAGCGCTAGCTCTAGGCATTGGCGGGGTTATGGTCTTTGCTATTCCCCAGGTTCGCGATGAAATGGGTTCGCAGGCTTTGCATCCCGATGGAATTTTAAATAAGGCGGTTAGAGATATTCGTAGTCAAGTTGGAGAGAATTTAATTGTGGTAGCCGATCTTTGCCTCGATGAATTCACCAGCCATGGCCACTGTGGTGTATTGGATCAATTTGGACGAGTAGACAATGACGCAACGCTCGAGATCTATGGCGAGATGGCGGTGCTCTTAGCGCGGAGTGGTGCGCACATGCTTGGCACGAGCGGGATGATGGATGGCCAAGTCGGTGCAGTGAGAAAAGCGTTGGACAGAGCTTCATTCCAAGATATCTCAATTCTTGCTTACGCGGCAAAGTATGCCTCGGCTTTTTATGGCCCCTTTAGAGATGCTGTTGAGTCCCAACTACAGGGAGATCGAAAGAGCTATCAGCAGGATCCGTCGAATATTAAAGAAGCGTTACGCGAAATTCAATTAGATGTCGAAGAAGGTGCCGACATCATTATGGTTAAACCTGGAATGATGTACTTGGATGTTCTGCACGCTGCTGCTCAAGTAGTCAATGTCCCGCTTGCTTCTTACATCGTTTCTGGTGAAATGGCTATGGTAGAGGCTGCTGCTGCGCAAGGGCTAGTCGATCGTGAGCGAGCAATACTTGAGATACTCACTTGCCTTCGTCGGGCGGGTGCTCAGATCATCTGTACTTATTGGGCCCTTGAAGTTGCGCAACTACTAGATAGAAAATAGGAAGAAGATGGAGCAAAATATTGATGGTTCAATACGTTGGCACGCTCGAGCAAAGGCGGTAATTCCGGGCGGCGTTAGTTCCCCAGTCCGATCCTTCTCAGCAGTAGGTGGCAATCCGCGTTACATGGTTCGTGGGGCTGGCAGCCGAGTATTCGATATAGATGGCAATGAATACATTGACCTAGTTGGCTCTTGGGGTCCGATGATTTTAGGGCATGCTCATCCTGAAGTCGTTCGTAAAGTTATAGAAATTGCGAAAGGCTCTTCTTCTTTCGGTGCCCCAAGTCCTCATGAAGTTGAACTCGCAGAAGAAATCATCCTTCGTGTTAGCGCGGTTGAGAAAGTGCGATTTGTCTCCTCGGGTACAGAGGCGGTGATGAGCGCGGTCCGTCTTGCTAGAGCAGCAACGGGGCGAGATTTAATCGTTAAGTTTGCGGGTTGCTATCATGGTCACTCTGATGCACTTTTAGTTCAGGCAGGATCTGGCGTTATGACGCTAGGTCTTCCCAATTCACCAGGGGTAACGGAAGGACAAACGCAAGACACGATCGTGCTTCCTTACAATGATGTAGCGGCAATCGAGTCTTTATTTTCTGAAAAAGGTCATCTTATTGCGGCGATTTTGACTGAGGCGGTTCCGGCCAATATGGGTGTAGTTCCACCATTGCCTGGCTTTAATAAATTCCTCGCCGATATTGCTCATAAAAATGGTGCACTTCTTATCTTGGATGAAGTGATGACGGGGTTTCGAATTTCGGCTGGCGGTTGGTGGGGGTCCGTGCAGGAAGAAAATTGGATACCAGACCTTTTCACTTTCGGCAAAGTCATTGGTGGGGGATATCCGCTCGCAGCGGTAGCTGGTAAGGCTGAGATTATGGATCAACTTGCTCCCTTAGGATCCGTTTATCAAGCGGGAACTCTCAGCGGCAACCCAGTTGCTACAACCGCTGGACTCGCAACGCTAAAACTATGTGACAGAGCGTTATACGACAAAGTTAATTTGCGAGCCCAACAAGTTGGAGTGGGAATTTCCCAAGTATTTACCGAAGCTGGCGTTTCTCATCAATATCAGTTTGGTGGAAATCTTTTTTCCTTCTTTTTTACAGCAAAACCAGTTCGATCATATGAAGATGCTAAAAATCAAGATGCTAAATTTTTTGCTAAATTTTTTCACTCCATGTTAAAAAATGGTGTTTCACTTCCACCGTCGGCATTTGAAGCTTGGTTTGTCAATGGTGCAATGACTGATCTTGATGTCGAGCAGATTATTGCAGCAGCTAAGATCTCGGCGGAATTCGCTCTCGGCTCTTAAACTTTCTACCCATTTGCCAGGTAGCCAGCCAGCCAAAAACGAGGAATAGCGCCGCAAGTAAAGCTGACCATTTGGAGGCTGAGGTCAAAGCTGCGATGCTTGCATCAGCTTCGTTTTTAGTTTTTGGATCTGCCGCTAGCTCTGGAATAACCGTTCCAGCGGAATTAACTAGATCATGTACCAAGGTCACGCGTTCATCCTTTGTCAGGTGATTTAAAGTTTCTAACCGATGGTTCAGATTGGATCCAAAGAGTCCAAAGAGGGTACTTCCCAAAATCGCAATACCAATGGCAAAGCTAAACTGGCGCAAAGCACTGGAAATTCCTGAGGCTTGGCCGCCCTTTTCAATTGGAACATCCCGTAGTGCTAAATTTGTGATTTGACTCGTTGCCAATCCAATCCCAATTCCGTAAAGAAATAAGCAACCCGCAATGAGCAATACGCTAGTTGAAGGCGAAATGACAATTCCCAGCAGAGCCACCCCTGCTATTTCTAATAAAATTCCAATCTTGAGTGTGGCAAGGGCACCTTTTCGAGCCGAGAGATATCTACTCACAGAACTTGAAGCGAACGCTCCAATTGCTAAGACCAAAAATAGCGTGCCAGTTTTGAAACCAGAATAACCAAGAACGTTCTGTAACCAATATGGGAGTAAAAATATCAAGCCGTACTCACCGAGGCTTATAACCATTCCGGCAAAGTTGGCATAGCGAAATGAACGAATTCGGAAAATGGAGAGATCTATATAAGTATCGCGCCCGGCGCGATCTCTCTTTAACTCTAACCGAATAAATATCAAAAAAGCAGATACCCCAATTAAAAGCGCCATTGGAATGATCGATATTGGTGAAATCCATCTCGATCCCATAAGCGTTTCATGGCCGATTGGTTTCCACCAACCGTAGACCCGTCCTTCAGTCAGAGCAAAAATTACCGTTAACCCTGAGATCAAGATAAGGGCTGATCCCAAGAGGTCGAATTTGCTCTTCGAACCACCTTTCTCTTCCCTAACGAAGAAATACACGCCAGCAGCAACTATGGGAATTAAGGGAAGATTTATTCCGAAAGCCCACCGCCACGTAAAAGATGTTATTAACCAACCACCAAGAAATGGCCCAAGGGCAGCGGTACCAGCAATAACTGATCCCCATAGTGCGAAAGCTTTTCCTCTGGATGTACCAGTGAATTGTGAATTAATTATAGATATGGCGCTTGGTAGCATCATGGCCGCTCCTAGGCCCTGGAAAATTCGAGCAGCGATGAGTAGATTAGGCGAATTAATCTGCGTCGCAAATAGACAGGCAAAGAAGAAAGTAATTAATCCAACTTCAAATATTTTTCTACGTCCAATTTTATCGGCAAGTTTCCCAAAGATCAGCAAAGTGGAGGCAAATACCAGAGTGTAAATCGCTTGGGCCCACTGTGCCTGGATAGAACTCATATTCAAAGTTTTGATCATCGTTGGCATAGCAATGCTGATAATTGTGGAATTCACGATGACCATTCCGACGCCCAAAGATAAGAAAAAGAGGGCCCAACGTTGCGACTTCATTTGACTCAGTTTATGCGGAAAATTCCCAGTTTTTTACCTCCCGCGACGCCTCACGCTACTGACTATCTCTTCCATGGGGCAGTTTCTTCGCGTCACCAGTTACAAGGAGTATTGCGCTGCTATCGGTTTAGTTGACTCTCTTATAATCTGGACAAGGCTTCCTAATTCTGGAGCGTGAATGAAGAGGAAATGCCCTAACTGCAATAGTTCGGATGGCATTCGAATTTACATTTGGGAATGCCGAAAATCTCAATGACCCCAATGATTTTTCCGAGGTCCTCAAGTATGTCAGAACAATGAAATATTGTTTACGCATGCCCACCAGCGAACCTAAAACCCAGCCCTCCAAAACACCTGTTTTGGGGGATTACGTCATTTATGTGGACGAATCTGGTGATCACAGCCTGAGTCAAGTTAACCCAGATTATCCAATTTTTGTTCTAGCTTTTTGTCTTTTTAAGATTTCCGACTACACACATGATGTTGTTCCAGCATTGCATGCTTTAAAGTTCAAATTCTTTGGTCATGATTTGAACATCTTCCATGAACGAGAGATTAGAAAAAGTCTTGGCCCCTTCAAAATTCTCTTTAACAGGGAGGTGCGTCGAGAATTCTTTGCTCGATTGAACGCTTTAATCGAACAGGCAAAATTTACGATTGTTGCGTGCGTAATCAAGAAATATGAATACAGGTTAACTGGCTATGTGAACGATAGCCCTTACCGAGTTGCCATGGAATTTGGTTTGGAGGGTGTGTTTTATCAGCTTCAAGCTGAAGGCCAGCGAGGCAAGAAGACATTCGTAATCTTTGAAAGCCGTGGCAAAAATGAGGATGCCGAGCTGGAACTGGAATTTAGAAGATTAATGGATCGCACCCGCATTGATGGTATGGCTGAAACATTTGAGTTTTTGACAGCTAGTAAGAAATCCAACAGCACAGGGCTTCAGTTGGCTGACTTGGTAGCACGTCCAATTGGCCTGCACGTATGGAAGCCAGAACAAGCCAATAGAGCAGTTGACATTTTGATGAGTAAAGTACGTAAATCACCTCAGGGCGAAACGAACGGTTGGGGACTTAAAGTTTTACCATAAAGCAAAAGACCCCCGAGAATCTCGGAGGTCATATGCCGATCGGGAATTCCCAATCCATTTTGAAAAGGATAACATGAGTATCTGTCATTAAGTAAATCTATTTCTCAAGTTGCGCACAAGAAATTATCCAGACTCTCTGGAAATCCCAGCGGACCTCAACCTTTCCTTTAAGGGAAAGTTGGGAAGGGTGTCCGACATTTCTGCCCGACTGCCCGCTATGCCTGCCCGTAAAGTAGGGCCATTTTGAGTTAGGTTTTGACAACAAGTGGCAGAGGCAGAGGAGTTAAAATCCTCCAAGTGTGGGCTCGACCCCCACTGGGGCACCAAAGTAGGCGTTGGCGAAAAAGATGAACGGGAAGTTTTCTAGCCCTATAATTGTTAATACTAGAAGCGGCCAGAAACTCTGAGCGCTAATTAAAATGAGAAGAGAAGAATATGCGCAGTTCAAACCCAGTTTTAGGACGGGCGTTTAACCGACCTGGCTACGCTGCGCTAGATCCAAATAGAACGATCTCAAGTGATACGACCTCCCTCGACAACCTCTATAACGCACCAGCGGCATCATCGTTACGCACTGGTCGCATGACTATCGATGATGTTATAGCTCGGACCGGAATTTTATTTGCCGCCCTTCTGGTTACCGGCGCAGGGGCTTGGTATTTCAACTTAGGTGTTCGCGCACTAATGGTTGGAATGATTGGTGGCTTCATACTTGCCATGGTTAATATTTTTTCAAAAACTATTCGCCCAGCCCTCGTTATTGCTTACGCTGGTTTTCAAGGGTTATTCCTTGGAACTTTAAGCCACATTTACAACACTCTCTATCCTGGAATTGTTAGCCAAGCAGTTATTGCAACGCTCTGTGCTTTTGTAGGCATGCTTTTTGCATACAGCAGTGGACGAATTCGGGTAACTCCAAAATTCACGCGGGTCTTGATTGGCGCAATCTTCGGTTATTTAGCTCTTGCGCTAGTGAGTATCTTCGGTTCATTCCTTGGTCTCGGTGGCGGTCTTGGTCTCTACAACATCCAAGGGTTAGGTCTACTTCTTGCAGTTGGTGGAGTTGCCCTTGCTAGCTTCTTCTTAGTTTTAGATTTTGATCAAGTTCAAAAGGGAATCGCAAACGGTGCTCCAGAGCAAGAATCTTGGCGCGCAGCTTTTGGCTTGATGGTCACTATCGTCTGGTTATATTTAGAGATCCTTCGTTTGATCTCTATCTTGCGCAGTGGTGACTAACTTTCCAGTTTCTGGAATAGCGAAAGCTAGGAAAATGGCGATAGAGAAAGCGCCAGCGGTAGTAGCTAAAGCGATTTGGTAGCTAGCGATATCTGAAACTAAACCAAGAAGGATGGGACCAACCATCATTCCGGCATCACCTGCCATTTGGAAAATTGCTACCACTTTGCCACTTCGCCCGCGAATAATATCGCCAACGATGGCTGCTGCTGTTCCACCGTAAGCACCACCTAGGCCAATAAAAACCATGGCGATTAAATACATTTCCACATTGATAGCGAAAATCAAGATCAGTAAACCGATTGCAATAGTAGTAAAACCAATTATAAGAGCTGGTTTGCGTCCATTGCTATCTGAAAACCTTCCAGCACGGATAAGTATTAACCCTTGGGCAAGGGCTGCAACAGTAAAACCAATACCGACCAAAGTAACCGTTCCATTTAAATCTTCAACAACATAGAGCGGCAAGATTGAAGATCGAACTCCAAAGAGCGCCCAACTCAAAAGGAAAGTCATTACTAACGCGTATCGGAAAGCTTTTATTTTGAAAGCTTCTGAAATTGTGGTGGCTGGGGTGGTATCTTCAATGAGAGTCGGATTTGCTAATCGACTCTCATGTAAGAAGACAAGTGCGATAGAGCCAGCAATTAAAAGCGTTACGGAGTAGATAAAGAAAGGTGCTCGCGGAGAGATAGCAATTAGCACTCCACCAAAGGCGGGACCAGCAATACCCCCAATTAGAAAACCACCATTGAAAACAGATAGTGCTCGGCCTCGTTTTTCACTGCTGACTGAACGCAAAATGAGTGACCCAGCAGCAACCGAGAACATGGCTGAACCCAGACCACCTGCGGCTCGAAAGAAGAGAAGTTGTTCGTAACTTTGGGCAAAGCCGGTAAGGAATACGAAGAAAGCAACCATGAAAAGTCCAGCACCAAGAGCTATGCGCTCACCAAAGCGTTCCACAAACTTTCCTGATGGTAGACCTGATGCAAGTCGGGTAATTGCAAACATTGAAATCACAAACCCAATAGCGGTATTGCTTACCCCAAAAGTTTTAGCGAAAATTGGGATTGCTGGAATAATCAATCCAAAGCCAAGAGCTACAAAAAAAGAAATGAGCGTTGCAACCGCTACCTCTTTGGGTAGGTCGGCGAAAGGTGAGCTAAATTTCTTTAATTTCAACCTAACGCCTCGCCAGCTGCCTTTTCGCGCGCCTCTACGTAATCTTTATTTGTTCGAAGAGGTACTTCACGAAGGGCTAAAGCTAGGAAGAAACCAATGACTGTAATTGGTGCAGCCCAATAAAAAACAACGTGGAAGGAGCTAACGAAAGCTTGCAGCGCAGTTGTCTTAATTTCTAACGGTAGCGTTTTCAAGATTGCAGTGTTATTGCTTATTCCTGCCAGCTTGGCGGGATCAAAACCTTTTAACGCAGTTGGATTGGAGGCAGCTAGCTCTGCAAAACCAGAGTGAAGATAGTGCCCGAGGCGATTGGTCAAAATAGCTCCAAAGATGGCGGTACCGAAGACGCTGCCGAGCGAACGGAAGAAAATATTGCTACTTGTGGCGATACCCATATCTTTGTAATCAACGGCATTTTGTAGCGCAATAACAATTGTCTGCATCGATAGACCAAGACCTGCGCCAACCATTATTGAAAAAATTGCTAGCAACCAGAAAGGGGTATCGATACTCAGCGTCGCCATAGCAAGAATTCCGAGAGTCATCATCGCTGTGCCCATAATTGGATATTTTTTATACCGCCCATGCTTAGTAATTTGTTTACCTGAGAATATTGAGGTGATAACAATTCCAAGCATTAGTGGGATCAATTTCAAGCCAGCTTGAGTTGCGCTGTCTCCTTTCACAACTTGCAAATAGAGCGGCAACATTACGATTGCGCCAAACATACCCGCGCCAATAACTGCGCTGAGAGCTGAAGTTAGTGAGAATGTGTGGTTCTTAAATAAAGAGAGCGGCAAAATCGGTTCTTTTGCTCGCCCCTCCCAGATTAAGAAAGCTAGGGTTAGCGCAATTCCAAAGAGAAAAAATGCCAGCGTGCGAGAATCAGTCCAACCATCTTGCGGGCCATAAACTGATGCAGCGAGCAGGATTGAAGAAACCCCAGTCACCATCAAGAGCGCGCCTAAATAATCGATTGAGTGATCGCGTTTGACTTTAGGGATATGAAGTACCGCTGAGGTAATAAGTAAGGCGGCGATTCCAAAAGGAATATTGATATAGAAAATCCAGCGCCAGCCAGCGATACCGAGAATTGTTGTATGGTCTGAGAAGAAGCCGCCTAGAAGTGGGCCGGCAACTGATGCGAATCCCCAGACTGCACCGAAATATCCTTGGTAGCGACCACGCTCGCGTGGCGAAACGATGTCACCAATGATGACGAAGGTAAGTGCCATCAAGCCACCGGCTCCAACGCCTTGCAGCGCGCGAGTTGCGATGAGTTGGCCCATGTTCTGAGAGGCACCGGCTAGGAGGGAACCGATTAGGAAAATAACAATGGCAAATTGAAAAACAATACGTCTCCCGTAAATATCTGAGATTTTTCCATAAAGCGGCGTAGAAGCGGTCGCAGTTAAAAGGTATGCCGTCACGACCCATGTGTAGTGCTCCAGCCCGTTGAACTCTTCGACAATATTCTTTAGCGCCGTTGAAACGATAGTTTGATCTAGGGCTGCCAGGAACATTCCGGTCATTAGGGCACCCAAGATGGCCATAATCTCGCGGTGAGTGTGCTCTTTTACTGGTCCGTCCTGCGGCATTTTAGCCATACTGCTAAGCGTAAAACTCTGCAGCTTTAATTACTACTTTAATTTCTCGCCCGCTTGGGGCGGTGTAAGAGACTGTGCCTCCGATTTTCTCGCCCAAAACGGAAGCACCGAGTGGAGAATTTTCGCTATAAACATCTAGATCACCGGAGGCGATTTCACGTGAACCCAAGAGAAACTTCATTTCATCGCCAGCAATTTCAGCGGTAACAACCATTCCGACTCCGACCGTTCCATCGGCGCTGGCAGGCGGTGTTCCAATATGTGCGTTTTCCAACATTTGTTTTAATTGACGAATTCGTGCTTCCATCTTGCCTTGTTCATCACGAGCAGCGTGGTAGCCACCGTTCTCCTTCAAGTCACCTTCTGCGCGAGCTGTTCCGATTTTGGCAATTACTTCGCGCCTTCCAACAGATTCAAGGCGCGCGAGTTCAGTGCGCAAGCGATCTGCAGCTTCTTGGGTAAGCCAAGTTTGTGAACTCATAAGGAGTAACGGTATCGCATTGGCTAGGCAGTACGACAACGGATTACATCAGCATTGACCGCTTGCGTTCGCGTAGGAATTGTTATCCGCCGCTCAACTTTCCCCCCGCCACCAGCGATTGGGTCATCTATTTGCCCCACAACGTTTTTATCAATATCTCTGGCCACCAGAGTGCAGATAATTGCCAACTCAGCCCTTCGCCGCTCGATCGAGTAACGAAGAGCGATTTCGCGGTCGCTACTTGGAGCAAATGAAATCAAGTATGAGCGAATCTGCGGCTTGGAGTGGTGCATTCCAGCCCAAGTAATCCACGGCAAGCTGATAAGGGCGATAACTATGGCTGGAATCACCCATCTTGGTTTACTTTCAACGCCATAGCGCGCGTTGAATGAGAATGGCGCTTCGCTTTGCATGGCATGATTATTGCATGCCAAAGGATGTTGATACGAGTATCGCAGGTTCGCTCACACTTGCTATTTTGATAGTGGCAGTGGTTTTCTTACTTCGTAATTTCTATAAGCGCTTCAACAACGTTGATCGCACTGATGACGCGCGCGGCGAGTAGCTCTCTTCTTCAAAAACTATTTCAAGTCGCTGCGGTGCTTCTCATGGCAGGACTCTTTAGTGGTTTAGGTTTTTGGCAGTTAGATCGCGCTGGCGCGCTAAAAGAGAGTTTGAAAAATGCCCAGAACGTTGACCAAACCCCAGTTGCGCTAACTTCAATTACCCAACCTCGTATAACTCTTCCGCCTGTAGCAATGAATCGAAAGGTCACCACCTCAGGTCGCTACGTGGCGAGCTTTCGTGCACCTAACCAAGTTGATGGAAGCGGTAAAACTTCCGACTGGGAAGCCTCCCTCCTTCAAGTAGATGAGAAATCTGCCATTGTCGTAGTTCGTGGTTTGTGGTCCGAGAGATTGAAGAGCTCGGAGTTTGCCGAGTCAGCAGTTATTGATTTAACTGGTCAATTAATTGATCACCAAGTCGAAGATCGCGCCGATAGCGCACTCGGAACCATCTCGCGCCTTGATAGCGCAGTATTGGTATCGAAAACTGATTTAGATCTCTACGACGGATACATCTTGGCTGCGAGTGAGCGCTATGGTGATACCGCGATAGATAGAACCCGCCTTGTTCCAGAGAAATTGCACTCTCGAATCCCCGGTTTTTATTGGCAACACCTTTCATATGTGGTGGTCTGGTGGCTCATGGCGCTAGTTGTTTTGGGCTTACCGTTCTATCAAAAACGGCTTCAGAAGTCCTAGAGTTAGGACGCTAGCAAATAAAGGGGCAAAGGGGAGTTATATGAATGGTGCAGTAAAGCGTTTTCGAATAATGGCAATTATTTCCGGAGCCATGTCTTTGCTCCTCTGGTTCGTTTATATGCCATTCAAATATTTCTTCGATAACCCTGATCTCGCGCGCCAAACCATATGGATTCCCATGGTTCATGGTTACCTCTACCCAGTTTATATTTTAACTGCGATTTCTTTCTCGTTTAAAGCGAACTGGTCAATCACTAAGATGTTAGGTTTAATTTTGGCTGGAACTCTACCTGTTGCATCTTTGATTGCCGAGCGGCGCGTTGTTAAAAGGTATTCGTAAGTTCGGCGCGTCGCTGCTCTATCCACTCTATGAGCGGCGCCTTGTTCGCGCGTTAGATTTCTCAAAAACCCCCCACCATGTTGGGGTAATTCTTGATGGAAATAGGCGTTGGGCGAAAGAGAATCCAAGCGATGGCGATCCGAAAGGTCACAGAGCTGGTGCAAATAAGATTATCGATTTCCTTGGGTGGTGCGAAGAAGCCGAAGTTCGCGTTGTAACGCTCTGGTTACTCTCAACTGATAATTTTAAGCGCAACCAAGAAGAGCTAGATGCGCTCTTGAAAATAATTGGCGAGACTGTCGATGAACTCATTGCAACAGGTCGCTGGAATATAAAAATAGTAGGAGCGTTAGATTTGCTACCGCCGTGGCTAGGAGAAAAACTCGCCGGAGTAAAGCCTTGTCGAAGCGATGGTCCGGAGGTAAATATCGCAATCGGCTATGGCGGGCGCCGCGAGATTGTCGATGCAGTTAAAGCTTTCATGAGCGAAGAAGAGAAGTTGGGCCACGATTTATCGAGCGCAAGAGCTAACCTCTCAACGGATAAGATTTCTAACTTTCTCTACACCGCTGGCCAACCCGATCCAGAGTTATTAATTCGTACCTCTGGCGAACAGCGTCTGGGTGGCTTCTTGTTGTGGCAGAGCGCGCAATCCGAGTTCTATTTCTGCGAAGCATATTGGCCAGATTTTAGGCGAGTAGATTTCTTACGTGCTTTGCGCTCTTATTCGCTACGCCAACGTAGATTTGGAAGTTAACGCATCCCCTAAAAATTTTCATTTCTGAGTTGCGTGTCGCCACAAAAGTTATAGGTATTAGTTCTACCTTTTTCATATCCGACTAACTAAAGATTGCGAGACCAGGGCGTTGGCTTCTAAGATTGCAAGCGTTAAAAAAACCTTTGTTTTAGATACCAGTGTTCTGCTGGCCGATCCGGGCGCGCTTCGAAAATTCGCCGAACATGAAGTAATAATTCCAATCGTCGTAATTGGTGAACTAGAGAGCAAGCGCGACCATCCTGAACTCGGCTACTTTGCGCGCGCAGCCCTGCGTGCCCTTGATGATCTCCGTGTTTCACATGGGCGCCTCGATCGGCCACTGACAATTACCGAAGAAGGTGGCACGCTCTCGGTTGAACTTAATCACAGTGATTTGAGCACTTTGCCACACGGTTTTCTCCGCGATGGCACAAACGATTCTCGCATCTTGGCAATTGCTAAGAACCTCATGTCCGATGGGAAGCGGGTTGTACTCGTTACCAAAGATTTGCCCCTGCGCGTAAAGGCATCTGCGGTCGGCGTTGAGGCGCAAGAGTACTTGGCTGAACTCGTTAGTAGTAGCGGTTGGACTGGAATAGTTGAAGTAAGCGTTGGTTCAAGCGTGATTGACGATTTGTACTCCACTGAGCGAGCTGATCATGAGTGTGCCCATGAGCTGCCAGTTCATACCGGAGTTGTTCTCCATTCGGATCGTGGCTCGGCCTTGGCTCGCATAACATCGGATAAGCAGTTGCAATTAGTTCGGGGAGATAGAAGCGCTTTCGGTTTGCACGGTCGAAGCGCCGAACAACGAATTGCGCTCGACTTATTACTCGATGAAAGTATTGGGATTGTTTCCATCGGCGGAAGAGCAGGTACTGGTAAGAGCGCGCTCGCACTCTGCGCTGGACTTGAAGCGGTGATGGAGAAACGAGCGCATAAGAAAGTTCTCGTCTTCCGCCCGCTCTACCCGGTCGGCGGGCAAGAGCTTGGATACTTGCCAGGTAGTGAAGGCGAAAAAATGTCGCCGTGGGCAGAAGCAGTCTTTGACACTTTAGGCTCTCTGGCTAGCCAACAAGTTATTGATGAAATTATCGATCGAGGTTTAATCGAAGTTCTGCCGCTGACCCATATTCGTGGACGTTCACTGCACGACTCATTTGTGATTGTTGACGAAGCACAATCTTTAGAGCGTGGAGTTCTCTTAACTGTACTTTCTCGAATCGGCCAAGGTTCACGGGTTGTTCTCACCCATGATGTAAGCCAGCGCGATAACTTGCGAGTTGGTCGCCATGATGGAGTTGTGGCAGTTGTCGAAACTTTGAAAGGCCATCCACTTTTCGCTCACGTGACTTTAATTAGGAGCGAACGTTCACCAATCGCCGCCCTAGTCACCGAAATGTTGGAAGGCCCGATCACAAACTAGTTAAAAAGAAAGTCACACTCGCATTTGCGACAATTCGGACATTGCCCTTGACGACCTGCGCTTTTACTCAAATTAAGAAACGCTCGTTTCTGTGAATTTGCGACCTATGCGTAGATAGATTTGCCGATGTCGCTCTGCCTTGCCATTCTAGAGCCCTTCCCTGATGGTGCTGTGTTAATAGAGCGCTGTGCCTTACTTTGTTGAGGCTGAGCGCTGTTGGGCAAAAGTATCTAGAGCTAAGGGGTCGCAATGAATAGAGTTAAAGCTCGGCCTCTGGCCGTCTGGGCGCTCATCGCTTCGGCGCTTCTCTTGGCCGGTGCCAACCCAAGCGCCTATGGTTTTGAATTTCCAGCAACGAGCAGTTTAACTTTAAGCGATGAAACCGCGCTTGTCGTACTCCAAGCGCCAGCCGTTACCGCGCCCTACAGCCAATTTAACCTCACCCCCAATAAGAAGGGGTCGATCTTCTCAACCGAGCTAGCTCTAGTTTCAAACTTAAGCCGTCAAGTTGAAATGGCCCGTACTCCAATTGGCGCCAAGAAAGTGGCCAAGGCTATTTTGGCCAAAGAGTATGGTTTCGGTGGTACTCAATATTCCTGCCTCAATAAGCTATGGACGAAAGAGAGCAATTGGAATTACAAAGCCCGTAACAAGATTTCTGGCGCACATGGAATTCCACAAGCGTTGCCAGCGTCAAAGATGGCTGTCATCGCAACTGATTGGCGCACCAATCCAGTTACTCAAATTCGTTGGGGGCTTCGCTACATCTCGATTCGCTATGAGACTCCGTGCGCGGCTTGGGCCAAGTTTAGATCTCACAACATGTATTAATCCGGTTTCGAGCCAATCGTGAGCAGCTTAGAAGTTTCAGCAAAGAAATCATTGCCTTTATCGTCAACGACGACGAAGGCTGGGAAATTAACCACCTCAATTTTCCAGACCGCTTCCATTCCCAACTCCGCGAAATCCAAAACTTCCACGCGCTTAATGCACTCTTGCGCAAGGAGCGCAGCCGGGCCACCGATTGATCCGAGATAGAAACCGCCATGGGTCTTACAAGCATCGGTTACAACTTTTGAACGATTGCCTTTCGCCAACATGATGAGAGAGCCACCCTTAGATTGGAAATACTCAACGTAAGAATCCATCCGCCCTGCAGTGGTTGGGCCGAAAGAGCCAGAGATATAGCCTGCCGGAGTTTTTGCTGGACCCGCGTAATACACGGCGTAGCTCTTTAAGTACTCCGGCATTGGCGCGCCAGCGTCCATCGCTTCTTTAATTTTCGCGTGCGCTAAATCGCGTGCTACGACTAGCGTTCCAGTCAGAGATAGGCGTGTTTTCACTGGATGTTTTGATAGTTCGGCTTGAATTGCTGCCATAGGTTGGTTTAAATCAATGGCCACCACGCTTTCGCCAAGCTGGGCATCGGTGGTTTCAGGCAAGAAGTGGGCCGGCTCGCGTTCTAACTCTTCCAGGAAAATTCCAGCTTTAGTAATTTTGGCTTTCGCTTGGCGATCTGCCGAACATGAGACGGCAATCGCGATGGGAAGCGATGCTCCATGGCGCGGCAAGCGGATAACGCGAACATCGTGGCAGAAATATTTACCGCCAAACTGTGCGCCAATACCTAACTTCCGAGTCAATTCGAGAACTTGGGCCTCCAGTTCAATATCGCGGAAACCGCGTCCAGTGGTCGCATCACCGCTGGTTGGCAGCGAATCCAAGTACTTTGTGCTGGCAAGCTTTGCTGTTTTAACAGTCTGCTCGGCGCTTGTGCCACCGATGACGATTGCCAAATGATATGGCGGACAAGCTGCAGTACCGATGGAGCGTAGCTTCTCATCGAGCCAAACCATGAATGAGGTCGGGTTAAGAACCGCCCTCGTTTCTTGGTAGAGGAAAGATTTGTTAGCGCTGCCACCACCTTTTGCAATAAATAAAAAGTTGTATTCATCGGGGTGATCTGAATCGGCATAAATTTCAATTTGAGCAGGCAAGTTATTGCCAGTGTTCTTCTCTTCCCACGTCGTAACCGGCGCCATTTGAGAATATCGGAAATTGAATTCGGTATATGCGTTATAGATTCCGCGCGAGATAGCAACTTCATCTTTTGACGTTGTTAAAACGTATTGACCTTTCTTGCCCATGACAATTGCAGTGCCAGTGTCTTGGCACATTGGCAAGATCCCACCTGCAGCAATATTGGCATTCTTCAATAAATCTGTTGCGACAAATCGATCATTTGGTGAACTTTCAGGATCCTTAACGATATTTGCTAATTGTTGTAAGTGTTCGCTCCGTAAATAATGTGAAATATCGTGGATAGCTTCTGAAGAAAGAAGTTCAAGGGCGCGCGCTTCAACTTGTAAAAATTCGTGCTCACCTAATTTAAGGGTTGAGACACCTTCGGTACTTATGAGCCGGTACTTGGTCTGGTCTTCTCCTATTGGCAAGAGATCAGAGTAGGAAAAAGTTGGGACCATTCTTATTCACCAGTTGGCTTTACTGCGTCAAGTTTTTT